>DASPRM010000021.1 GCA_035624455.1 Terriglobales bacterium | reverse complement strand
CGGCCACGCGCAAGACCTGCCCGAACACTAGCCCGCTGACATCCACATCAAGATGACCGGGAATGTCGCTGGGCAGGCATTCGACTTCCACTTCGCGCAAGACCTGCTCCAGAATTCCGCTCTGCTGCTTGACCCCGGCAGCCTCGCCTTTGAGCACGATGGGCACACTCACGCGCAGCACTTTGTCCATGGCGATGCGCTTGAGATCGATGTGCAACAGTGAGCCCTTGATCGGCTCGTATTGCCAGTCCACGATCATGGCCTTGGTCTTTTCGTCGTCCAGCTCCAGATCGAAAATCGTGTTGTGTCCGGTATCGGAGTGCAGAATGCGGCCGATTTGTTTTGGGTCGATAGCCAGTGAACGCACCGGCTGATTGGCCCCGTAGAGCACTGCCGGAATCGAACCCTTGGTGCGAAGGCGGCGGCTCTCGTTTTTTCCTCGCTCCTCGCGCGGCTGAGCTTTCACATGCATGCTTTCGGTTGCAGTTGCCATTTCTTCGAGTCCTTTGCTTCCGTTCCTCAGCTGAATAACTTGCTGACTGAACTTTCTTCATGAATTGACTGGATCGCGCGCCCAATGAGGCCGGCAATCGATCGCACTTCAATCTTGCGCTCCCGCTTGGCTTCTTCCGAGAGCGGAATGGTGTTGGTCACCACCACCTGCTCGATCGGAGACTGCGAAAGTCGCTCAATCGCCGGACCGGAGAGCACGGCATGGGTGGCGCAGGCATAGACCTTACTGGCGCCGCTGTCCACCAAAGCTTGCGCAGTTTTCACCAGCGTGCCGGCGGTATCGATGATGTCGTCGAGGATCAGGCAGCTCCGCCCCTTGACATCACCGATGACGTGCATCACCTCGGTCACATCCATCTCGACGCGCCGTTTATCGACGATCGCCAAAGCCGAATCCATCTTCTTAGCGAAGAAGCGCGCGCGCTCCACGCCGCCGGCGTCGGGTGATACCACGGTCAGATTCGGCAGATTGAGCTTCTTGAAGTAATCCACCAGCACCGGCGACGCGAACAGGTGATCCACCGGGATGTTGAAGAAGCCCTGAATCTGCGGCGCATGCAGGTCGACAATCAGTGCCCGGTCCGCCCCGGCCGTGGTCAGTAGATCGGCGACGAGCTTCGAGGAAATCGGCGTGCGCGGCTTGTCCTTGCGGTCCTGGCGGGCGTACCCGAAATAGGGAATCACCGGGGTGATCCGCCGGGAGGAGGCACGCTTCAAAGCATCAATGAACAAGAGCAGCTCCATGATGTGCTCGTCCACCGGATGACATGTCGGTTGCAGGATGAACACATCAGCTCCGCGCACGTTTTCCTGGATCTGGATGTACTTCTCGCCATCCTGGAAACGGTGCGCCGTGGCCTGTCCACGTTCCAACCCAAGGAACTGGCAGACCTCATCGGCGAGAGCGGGATTGGCGGTGCCGGAGAAGATTTTGAACTTCTCATCCCACCGGCGCCGAACCTTGGTCTCGACCTTGGTTTGAGGCTGCTCTTCCTTCTTAACAGTCGCTACTGTTGCCATCGTGCCTGCCGCCATTGCGGTCTGTTGACCGGGATTGACTTGCTTAGCCACTTCCTGGCCCGTACTCATGCGTTGTTGGAAATCGCGCGCCGGTTTGAATTCCGCTCCGTCCGTGCGAGATTTCCTGTGCTCCCAAATCCTGGCTGGGCGGCTAGGATTCGAACCTAGACAAAGTGCTCCAAAGGCACTTGACCTACCATTAGTCGACCGCCCAGCAACTCAATCGACAAACATCTTGCGGCAATACTCATTCCGCCGCAGCAACCGCGTGATCCGCGCGGTGGTGCCTTTCCCCGTGAGCCTTGCGGCGGCGGCCGCCGCCCTGGAGCTCGCGGAGAAGACTCCATAAACAGTGGAACCGGATCCGGAAAGCGAAGCGTAGGCCGCGCCTCCGGCCGCTAGCACACTCTTCACGTCACGCAGTTCGGGATGCTGGGGAAAGACGACACTTTCGAAGTCGTTTTCGATCCCGGCACGGACGAGGTCGAGAAGCTGTTTCTCAGCCCGGTCCCCGGCCGCAAGGCCAGGAACGCCGGTGAAGGAACCTGCGAGCCAACCGATCATCGACTGGCTACACTCAGCGATTCTATCGGAGGCAGACATGTTGGTCAATTGCCGGGTTTTCTGCGAGTTGGGTTTCACTGGGCGATGGAGGTGTGCGTCCCAATCGGCGAACGCCTGCGGAGTCGATACCGCAACACCGGGCAGGGCCAATACGATCGGCCAGGGAGGCAAATCGGGCAGGGGAAAGACTCGTTCGCCGCGTCCAGTGCCGAGAATCGTGCCGCCCAGCAGGAACAGCGGCAGGTCGGAGCCGACCTCGGCGGCGATGGCGAAGCGGTCTTTGAGGGCGAGTTTCGTCCGCAGGGCGCGCTCGAGGGCGAACATCGCAGCTACGGCATTGGAGGAACCGGCTCCCAGGCCGCCCTGCACCGGAAGTCCTTTTTCGATGGTGATCGTCACTTTGCCGGATTTATTCAGCTTCCGCATGACCCGCTCGGCGACGCGCCAGCAGGTGTTGGAGGAATCGGTGGGCACGCGTGCATCTGAGGCATGCACTTCCAGACCATCGCCGCGGCTGACCTGAACGCGCACGATGTCGTGCAGGGCGATGGTCTGATAGACAGTCAGCAGATCATGAAAGCCGTCCAGGCGGCGGTCACCGATGTAGAGGCCGATATTGATCTTCGCGAACGACCGGACGGTGACGGGCATGGCGCGATGATTGTAACGGCAGGGGTCTCACACGTCTCGCGCGCGCCAACACCTGGGCTCTACAGGTCGGAATCAGAAATGGAAATGGCGGGTGGCCTAGACTAGCGTCGCAAGACAAACTCGAACCGTGGGTGCCCCACCCTCTAGCCCTTCCGTTGGGCGTAAGGGTGGGGTCAGACGGAGCCGCATCTCCCATTCACTCCATTCGTCTCGCAAAGGTCATCTCGATCCCCATTCGCTCTCGTTTTTTGAAGGTCCATTCCGATTCGATCCGCACTAGCCCCTCTTCTCCACACAGCCAGTGACGGTAGCTGCTCCACGGCCACTCCTCTGGGCTCTCCACCAGCCCTCGGATAACCGGATTGCGGTGAATATACCTCAACTTCTACCGCGATCACTGCACGTGTGCTGATACCGCCTGAGTCGAGAAGGCACGCCCACAGCCTAAGGTCCCGATCATGATGGAAGCTGTGATCTGCGTCTCACCCCACCCTTACGCCCAACAGATGGGCTAGAGGGTGGGGCACCCGCGCTGAGTCGTACCTGATTCCGACCTCCTGCTCCCAGGTTTCGAAAAGCGCGAGACCTGGACTGAGCAGGTCAGAATCACGGACGGCAACGCCTCTGCCGCAGTAACTGAGGATCCTTCCAACCGTTCCTGCTTACAATGTCACAGCACACAGCCCCACACCGAAGAGGTTAGGATTGCTTCGTCTGCTGCCGACAATTTGTGCCCTGACTCTGACCGCGATGACGATTGCGCAATCCCATCGCGGCAGCTCTCCCAAGCCTCCGACTGTGTACCTCAATCACGTCTATATCGTTCCCGATCTCGACACCTACGAAGCGGCTCGCACCGATGACTTCCTGCGGCGTGAATTCGCTCCCATGGAGAGCCGCACAACCGTCCGGCGCGACAAGACCTACACGGGGATTTACCTCTATGGGCAAAGCACGTATTTCGAGCTGCTCAGGCCGCCAGAAGCTGGCGATCCCGAAAATCGCAGCGGGCTTGCATTCGGGGTGGAACGCAGCGGGGCACTGCATGAGCTGCGCGCGACCCTCAGTTCTACCGCCGGAGCTAATACCCAAATCCTTCCCATCACCCGCCAGACCGATAGTTCCGAGGTTGGATGGTTTCAGATGCTGGTTACCGATGCTCCCTTGAAGGCCTCGCAGCTGCAGACCTGGGTGATGGAATACGATGCTGACTTTCTGACGAAATGGTACGGCCAGCTGCCGCCCGCGCACCCGAGCATCAATCGCGCAGCAGTGCTGGAGCGCTATACGGCGAAGATCAATCAGAGCCAGATGCGCACCACGGGATTGATGCAGGACATCTCCGAGGTGCACCTGGCGCTCGAAAATGAGGATGCCGACCGGTTCCTGAAATACTGCTATGCTCTGGGCTATCCGGTTGTGCCACAGGGCAAACGCTTCAGCTGTAGCGGGCCAGGATTCCTGCTGGACGTGAGCCGCTTCGATGCATCTGCGCCACCGTCGCGACCGGGCGTAGTGGCCATCGAGTTCCGGCTGCGGCGAAAGAAAGATGGCGAACAGAGTTACCGCATCGGCAACTCCATCTTGCAGTTCAAGGGCACGACGGCCATCTGGACCTTTTAGACAAATTAGATACTGTAAGTTGAAAACGAGAAACTAGCCGAGGCTGCTGGAGGTGCCTTGAATTGCGCGGCCAACCCACCCCCGACAACTCGGGGTCATGTAGAATTAACTGGCTCTCATTTGCGGGGCCCAATGCGCTCGGGGTCAAAACTGCACCCTGGCCGAGTGGTGTCCAAGGAATGGAAATGAAGAAGTTCCTTCTCTTTGTTCTAATACTCCCTGCCCTGATGCTCCTTGCCGCGGTATGCGTGGCGGGGGAACCTACGATAGTGGAAGAAATCGTGGCCCGGGTGAACAATTCCATCATCACACGCCAGGACCTGAATCACGCCCGCGATCAGCTGATCAGCGAAATGAAGGAGAAGGGTGGTACGGCAACGGATCAAGAAATCGCCAACCGGGAAAAGGACCTGCTGCGCGACCTTATCGACCAGCAGTTGCTCATTCAAAAGGCGGGCGATCTGGGAATCACCGGCGACACCGAATTGATCAAGCGTCTCGATGAAATTCGCAAATCTCTGAACTTGGAAAGCATGGAGGACCTGGAGAGAGCGGCGCAGGCCCAGGGCGTCAGCTACGAAGAATTCAAGCAAAACCTTCGCAATGGCATCCTGACGCAAGCGGTCATCGGCCGGGAAGTTGGCTCGCGCATCCAGGTGACGCCTGACGAAATTCAGAAATACTACGAGCAGCATAAGGCAGAGCTGGAGCGGCCGGAGCAGGTGCGGCTGAGCGAGATCCTGATTGCCCCAGTCAAAACTGACCCCAAGCAATCCGGGCAAGCGGCGTCAGATCCCACGCCTGAGCAACTGGCAGCAGCCGAGAAGAAAGCCGACGACCTGCTCGCCGAATTAAAAAAAGGCGCGAAGTTCGACGATCTGGCGAAGAAGAACTCTGACGGTCCTACCGCAGCCCAGGGAGGAGACCTCGGCTACTTCAAACGCGGAACCCTGGCCAAAGAATTAGAGAACCAGACCTTCAACATGAAGAAGGGCGAGTTGACTGACGTCATCCGTACCCGCCAGGGCTTCATCATCCTGAAAGTGGCAGAGCATGATGCCGCCGGTATCCCGCCACTGAAGGAAGTCGAGCCACAGGTCCAGGAAGCACTATATATGGAAAGGCTCCAGCCCGCTCTCCGCGCCTACCTTACGAAGCTGCGCGAGGAAGCCTACATCGATATTAAGCCGAGCTCCGGTTACACCGACACCGCGGCCAGCCCCAATCAGACCAAGCCAGTGATGACGGCAGCCGCCGCGCAAGACCTTCCCAAGGACAAAACCAAGAAGAAGAAAAAGATGGGGATCTTCTAGGGCAGGTGGTGAAAGGCGCGGAAGGCTTTCAGCCCTTCTGCACCCATGTAGCGCTCCAGGATCTTAGGGTCGGTCTGGCGGAGATCGACCATCACCAGGCCATCGAGAACGTCTGAAAAATTCTTGTCTACGTTGAAGCCGAGGAGACGGCCACCCACCTTCACGTATTGACGCAGCAGGATGGGTATACCCTTGCCGTCAGGTTCGATGTCACTGATGGTTTCTGAAAGCGCTTCTACGTCGTGCAGCGCCTGGTGAATCAGCGGCAGATCCCATTCCCGCAGCTTTAACCCACGGAAGGGAATGCGCGGCTGAACGAAGCGGCCGAGATCATCTTGCCGGTTGTCGGCCTCGAAAAAGCGCACAATCAATTCCCGAGACGCAGTGTTATAGCGGCCGCTGACGCTGACAGCGCCCATCAGAATCGGGGCTTCCGGATGTAAGGAAGCATAGCGCGCAAGGCCCTTCCAGAGACACAACAACGACCCGTAATGTTTCTGGTATTCCGCCAGAATGAAGGAGCGGCCCAGTTCGAGCGCTGGGCCGATGCGGTGGAACAGCTCCGGCTGGTAGCGGAAGAGGGTATTGGTATAGAGCCCTTTGCGTCCCCAGCGGGCGAGAATCTGGTCAATGCGACCGATGCGATAAGCGCCGGCGAGTTCGTCCTTGGCTCGATGCCACAGGATCAAATGCTGGTAATGGGGATCGAATTCATCGAGATCGATGGCTTCGCCCGTGCCTTCGCCGACCTGGCGGAAAGTGATCTCCCGTGCTCTGCCGACAGCCTGCAGAAGGTTGGGAATTTGGGCCGAGTCGGCGATGAAGACGCGGAAGTCGCGGTCTTGCACCAGGTGCTGCTCCGGCGGCAGATTACGCACTTCGGCCTGGACCTTGTCGATGGCGGGCGGCGCGGCAATCGGCCGCAGCGACTGTGGCCGGGGAAACAGCGGCAGCGGCATCCGATGCCGACGCAAGGTGTCCCGCTGATGCAGCAGGTAGGTTCGCCAGCGGAGATAACGCGTGGCTTCATCGGCAGAGTGCAGCTTGGCAATCTCCCTGTGCGGAATCGGGCTGCCAATGTGAATTTTCACCGTTCGCCCGCGCTTATTCAACAGTTCGTGCGGCAACCGCACAGTGCGCAGGCGGGGATGAACCAGGCCGAGCAGATGGAAAGGAATGCTGTTTCCGCCGTCGATGAATATGGGAAGAGCGGTCGCTTCCGAGTTGCGGATCAGGCGGCTGGCGGTCGCGCTCCATTGCGGATCGGTCACGCGGCGTTCGCGCATGTGCCAGCTCGCAACTTCGCCGGCGGGAAAGATAATCAGCATGCCTCCGCCGGCCAGCCAGGACATGGCATCTTTCATTCCCTGCCGGTTCATCGACGCGACGCGCTTGCCTTGAAACGGGTCAAGGGCGATGCAGTGTTGCTGGAGTTCAGGAATCTCTGCGACCAGGTAGTTGGTGAGCACGCGCACATCGGGGCGGACGGTCAACGCGAGATCGCAGAGAATCGCGCCCTCCAGCATTCCGAAGGGATGATTAGCAACGGCAACCACCGGACCCGTGGCGGGAATGTGCTTCAGGTCGCTGGGCGCGACCTGATAATCGACGCTCATTTCTCGCAGGAGAGCGTGAAAGATCGGTTCGTCGGGCCTTTGCTGCAGCCGGCGATAAAGGCGCCGCAGGCCGCGCGGGAACAGCAGTCTCCGCACCAGACGGTTGGGGCCCCTGGGGTGTGTAGGACGTCCCGTAAGACTGGCCGACTGCATTCTTTCTTCAGACCGCCCGGACGACGACTGCATAGGTCACACTTACCGCGCTTCTGGTTACGAAATGATTACGGACAAGTGAAAATCCCGTGAACGACCCACCCCAGTAGTTAACCCATATTGTTCTCTTAGCCAATGTCCCTTCGGTGCTATCACTATTGGCACATTCACCACCCGCCAAAATCAGCCTACAGCCGACCTCAGTCATGCACGGGTGCAGATGTGAAGTTTAGACACCGCCAGGACCGGTTTGGAACTTAGAGGAAAGCTCGGCTTAATGGCGGCTACCTGGCAACCCTGCCTGTTCAGCTGCGATGCGCGCCAGCGAGGACCAGTCGTCATCACCCAGCCCATTGGCGATGCCGGCGAGAGCGCGGTCGCGAATTACGCTGGCGGTGGGCATGGGCACGGCGGCAGCCTCGGCTGCCGCCAAGGCCAGGCGGATGTCCTTGAGGCCCAGGTGCAGACGAAAGCCAGCGGGTTGATATTTCTCTTCGGCGATCAGTCCGCCATAGGTCTTGAAAACCGGAGCCGCAAACAAGCTACCGGTCAGTACCTCAATGTAGACAGCGGGATCGACACCATACTTTCGAACGAGGGCAACGGCCTCACCGAGGCTCTCGATAATCGAGGCGATCAGGAAATTGCCGCTCAGCTTCAGCACATTGGCAGAAACGGGATCTTCACCAATCTTGAAGGTGCGCTGACCAAGTGCAGAGAAGAGAGGATCGCATTTATCGATAGCCGTTCGCGGCCCAGCGGCCACAATGAACAGCTTGCCCTCAGCCGCAACTCGCGGACGTCCAAAGACAGGGGCGGAGACGTAAAGCTGCTCGCGTTGCTGATGCACGGTCTGCAGGCGCTGCGAGAGCGCCACGCTGATAGTGCTCATCGAGAGATGGATGGCGCCCTTGGCCAGAGATTGAACGGCATTGCCGGGTTCAAAAAGGACATCTTCCAGCGCATTGTCGTCGGCCAGCATGGTAATGAGAACTTCCGCAAAACGCGCGGCATCGGCGGGCGAGCTTGCTACCTTCGCTCCCGCTGACTGGAAAGGCTCGGTGCGGTTGCGAGAGCGGTTATAAACCGTAAGCTCATGGCCCGCCTTCAGCAGATTTTGCGCCATCGCCTGGCCCATGTTGCCGAGTCCGATGAAGCCTACTCGCATGGATGTTCCTCCTGTCCGGGTTGGATGTTCCCAGAGCAGGCGAAGTAGCGAATTCAGCGGAGAAGGCCATTTCTGTTTATAGCGCTACGGTTGCACATACGTAGTAAGCTGTGGGACGTCGGTTTTGGGTTGGGACGGCACATTTCACGCCGCCATATGGGTTCGCGTCGCAGCCAGCGAGCCCGATTCAGATTCCTTCGAGTTCAGGATGGGGACAGTTGCTGTCGGCAGAGCCCCCTGCCGGGCCACTTTTCCAGAACACCGGTTATGCGCAACGCGCCGGAAATGAACTTCACCAAGGAGGAATGCCTGCAATGGCAGACAAACATTCGGAGAAGTATTCCCGCCGGGATTTCCTGAAAATCAGCGCCTCCGGAGCCGCAGCGGCTAGCCTGGGACCCTATTTTCTGTTTCCGGAAAGGTCACAGGCGCAGCAGAAGACGCTGAAGATCATCCAGTGGAGCCACTTCGTACCTGGGTACGACAAGTGGTTTGACAACACCTACACCAAACAGTGGGGACAGAAACACAATACCAATGTGATCGTGGATCACATTTCGATTGGCGAGATTCCGGCGCGAGCGGCGGCGGAGGTGTCCGCGCAGAAAGGGCATGACCTGTTTATGTTCCTTTCGCCCCCTGCGGCATATGAAAAACAAACCATCGATCACAGCGAGCTGTACCAGGAGGCTCAGAAGAAACACGGCAAGATGGTACCGCTGGCGCATAAGTCCACGTACAACCCGAAGACGAAGAGATATTTTGCCTTCAGCGACTCCTACGTGCCTGATCCGGGCAATTACCGCATCGACCTGTGGCAGCAGGTGGGATATGCGGATGGACCCGACACCTACGATCAGCTACGCGATGGCGCCAAGAAGATACGCGACAAATTCAGCAATCCCTGTGGCATTGGGCTGTCGCAGGAACTCGATACCAACATGGCGATGCACGCGCTGATGTGGTCGTTTGGAGCTTCGGAGCAGGATGAAAAGGGCAACGTCACCATTAACTCCAAGAACACCATCGAAGCATTGAAGTTTATGCGCGCCGTGTTCAAGGAATCGGAGACACCTGAAGTCTTCACGTGGGATCCATCATCAAATAACCGGGCGATGCTGGCGGGGAAGGCGTCGTTCGTGGAGAACGCGATTTCCATCACTCGCGAGGCGGAAAAAAGCAATCCCGAGATGTCGCGCAAGATCGGTCTGCGGCCGGCGCTTAAGGGTCCGGCGGCACGCTGGGCGTCAGAACACGTGATGGATTGTTACGTGATCTGGAACTTTGCCGAGAACAAGGATGGAGCCAAGCAATTCCTGACCGACTACATTGACTCGTTCCACGACGGCTTTCTGGCCAGCGAGTTCTACAACTTCCCCTGCTTCCCGGCCACGGTTCCTAATCTGCACGAGGAGATCTCCAACGATGCCAAGGCTGACCCGCATGACAAGTACAAGGTTCTCGGCAATGTACTGGAGTGGGCCACGAATATTGGACATCCCGGATACGCCAGCGCGGCCATGGACGAAGTTTTCAATACCTTCGTGATTCCCACCATGTTCGCCAAAGTGGCGCGCGATGAAATGAGTGCGGAAGATGCCGCCAGTGCAGCCGATAAGGAGATTCGGCGCATCTTTGCTAAGTGGGCGTAGAACTCGATGGCCATTGTCGAAACCAGGAATCTGACCAAGGTCTTTAAAGCGGGTCAACTCGGGGCGGTGAATGATGTGAGCCTGAAGAGCAACGAGGGGGAATTTCTGGTTTTCCTCGGACCTTCGGGCTCAGGCAAGACCACCTTGCTGCGCATGATTGCCGGCCTCGAGCAACCCACCTCCGGGGAAATCTGGATCGGCGGCGTTCTCGCGAATTATCTGTCACCGCGAGAGCGCCGCATCGCCATGGTGTTCCAAAGTTACGCGCTGTATCCGCATCTAAGCGTGGCTAACAACATTGCCTTTCCGCTGAAGGCCCAGGGTGTGAGGAAAAGCGAGCATCGCAAGAAAGTGGAATGGGCGGCTTCGCTTTTAGGGATTCAGCATCTGCTGGACCGCAAGCCGCGCGAGCTTTCCGGCGGAGAGCGGCAGCGGGTAGCGCTGGCGCGCGCCATCGTGCGCGAACCCACCCTGTTTCTGCTCGACGAGCCCCTCTCGAATCTCGACGCCAAACTGCGGGCAGCGGCGCGCGAGGAACTGGAGCAGTTTCACCGCCGAATTGGCACTACCACGATCTATGTGACCCACGATCAGGTGGAGGCTATGGCGATGGGCGACCGCATCGTCGTACTCCATTTAGGTGTGGTGCGGCAAGTCGGCAGTCCGAAGGAAGTCTATGACGAGCCCGCGGATACATTTGTGGCGACTTTCCTGGGCTCGCCGCCGATGAACCTGCTGGAGAATGGCGACGTCATCGTTGGATTCCGTCCGGAGCATTTGTTGCCGGCGGAGTTGGTGAGCAGCGGTATTCCCTTCCCGTTGCGAGTGATCAACAAGGAATATCTGGGAGCGGAGTGGATTGTGTATGGCTCGCTGAGCGGGCGCTTCGAGAGCAAAGAGGTGGTTTCACGGCTGGGATCGGCGTCGTCGTACGAGGTTGGCGCGACGTACAACTTCGCTGTTCGCGAGCAGGATTTGAAGTTCTTCGATCGCAATACAGAAAAGCGCACTCAAGCCAAAGCGATGGCCTGGCAATGAGTAGGCCAACGCTGGAAAAGCGGGCTGGGTTGCGGCCAAAGCCGAAAGCTGGTCCGTCGGGTGTGGTGGGGACGAAGCGATGGCTCGCGTCGGCAATGTTTCTGCCTGCCATCCTCTACATCTTTGCCCTGATCGGGCTTCCCTTTCTACTGGCCTGCATTTACAGCCTGAGCGACATCAAAGTCGGCAGCGTTGGATATCACTTCATCGGGCTGGCGAACTTCCGCAGCGTGCTCCAGAGCCCAGCGTTTATAAGATCGCTGGGCAATTCATTCATCTTTACGATCAGTTCGCAGGTGCTGGTGCTGGTGGGCTCGACCATTCTCTCACTGGCGCTGAAAGAGCACTTTCGCGGGCGCGGATTCGTGCGCTTTCTCATGCTGCTTCCCTGGGTGGCGCCGATTTCACTCGGCGCGATCGGCTGGAAGTGGATTCTGGATTCTCTCTACAGCGTCATCAACTGGGTGCTGGTGGCGGTGCATCTGGTGAGACCCTTCGACACACCCATGTGGCTGGGCGAGCCCAAGCTGGCCATGATGTCGGTGATCCTGGTGCATACCTGGCGGCTGCTGCCCTTCTCGACCGTGATTCTGCTGGCCGGATTGACGGCGATTCCCAAGGACATTCCCGAAGCGGCCGCGGTGGATGGTGCGGGCTTCTGGCGAACGCTGTTTCAGATCACGATTCCAATGATGCTGCCGATTGTGAACGTGGCCATTCTGTTCGGCGTCATCTTCACCTTCACCGATATGACGGTGGTCTACATTCTGACACGCGGCGGTCCTTACGACTCCACGCAGGTGCTGCCGTCGCTGGCCTTCTTCAGCGGAATCCTGGGAGGCGATCTGGCTGAGGGTGCGGCGATTTCGATGTTTCTCGTCCCGCTGCTGGTGATCGTTGCCTGGGCGATGTTGCGCAGTGCGCATCGCGCGGAGGTGACCTAGTGAGCGCCGCGGGTGGCGCGCGGAAGGTTGTGGAGGGAGTGTCGCACTGGACTGTAGTGGTGGTGTTTTCCGTGCTGCTGGCATTCCCCTTCTACTGGATGCTCATCACCATGTTCAAGCGCACTGGCGACCTTTATAACCTGCAGAACAATCCTTTCATCTTTAGTCAGAAGCCGACGCTCGATCATTTGCGGCTGCTGTTCAACGACACGCTCTATCTGCGCTGGATGTGGAACACAGCCGTGGTCGGCGCGATCGTGGTGGCAATTACGTTGGCGCTGGCGCTCCCGGCCGCTTACGCGCTCGCGAGGCTGACCGGACGCTGGGGGCAACGCCTGGGCATAGGCATCTTTCTTACTTATCTGGTGCCGCCGACACTGCTGTTTATTCCTCTCTCGCGCGTGGTGTCGATATTGGGCTTGCAGGATTCGATCTGGTCCCTGGTGGTGGTGTATCCCAGCTTTACGGTGCCGTTTTCCACCTGGCTGCTGATGGGATTTTTCAAATCCATCCCGCGCGAACTCGAAGATGCCGCGATGGTGGACGGCCTGACGCGTTTTGGCGCTTTCGTGAAGCTGGTGATCCCGATTTCGCTCTCCGGCATTCTCACCGTGGTGATCTTCACGTTTACGCTGGTGACGCAGGAATTTGTGTACGCGCTGACGTTCATTTCTTCAGAAGCGCACCAGATGCTCGGAGTCGGCGTGCCGATTTTCCTGGTAAGGGGTGATGTGTATTACTGGGGTTCGCTGATGGCGGCGTGCCTGATCGCCAGCGTCCCCACCGCCTTCCTTTACAATCTGTTTCTGGACCGGTTTATTTCAGGGTTCACTGTCGGGGCAGTGAAGTAGGCGGCTAGTCGCCGACGGCTGACTCCCGGCTCAGCTTGCCTTGGCTCTGGCCTCGTCCTTGAGTGCAGTCAGCACCTGCTCGGCGTGGCCTTCGGGTTTCACCTTGCGGAAGATGGCTTTGAGCCTGCCATCCGGCCCGATGATGAAGGTGCTGCGCTCGATGCCCATCATCTTCTTGCCGTACATGGTTTTTTCTTTCCAGACGTCGTAAGCCTGAGCCACTTTCTTCTCCGTATCGGCGAGCAGGGGAAAGGGCAGGCTGAACTTGTCGATGAATTTCTTCTGTGCTTCCGGCTGGTCGGGCGAGACGCCCAGGATCACCGCGCCCGCCTTGCGGATTTTGGCGTAGTCGTCGCGGAATTCGCAGGCTTCCTTGGTACAGCCGGGAGTATCGGCCCGAGGATAAAAATATAGAACTACGGTTTGACCTTTGAAGTCCTTCAATGAAACCTTTTCCCCGTTCTGATCATTCAAACTAAATTCAGGAGCTTTATCATTAACCTGCATGCTTTTGCCTCCGTATGGCTCAAAGATGATAAATCACCGGCGCGCGATCGCGCTGGTGCTGGCGGCGCTGCTGCTGCCTGGTGCCGTTTGGGCCCAATCCAGCCGCACCCGTAAGCAACGTGGCCCGCGGGCTATTGCGATCCTGGAATGGACTGCCGAAGGACCGCGGCTCGTGCCGGTCACGATCCTGGTGGAAGGCAAGTACTGGGACGCGTCGTCCTACCTGGCGCATCCGGTGCCGATGGCGCTGGAGCCGGAGACGGTTTACGAGCTGATGAGCACCGGCGAGTCGGAAGGATTGTTCACCATTACTCAAGCGAAGGAGCTGCCCGGTGGCGTTTGGTTCGGTGAAGGCCGCCTGCAAACGAAGGCGGAACTGGAGCGCCCCAAACCCAAGGCGCCTGATACCGTAGTGGTGAACACCGAAGACAAGCCGCCGCTGCTGAGAAGATCGCGATCGGGCAGAGGAGGTGGCCAAGCGCCGATCCCTACACCCGTACCGACTTCTGGACCTGGCACGGCTCCCCCGAGTTCAGGACCAACTCAGTCGCCAGCGCCGCCGGCTCCGCCTCCTTCTGGGGATGGGAAAAGCGGAACCGAGACGGGCTCCACGTCCAATCCCGAAGACCAGCCGCCGGTTTTGAAAAAGCCTGCTGAGGATAAGAGCACCGCGAGCACGGACACGTCCTCGCAATCGAGTTCACCGCAGCAATCGGATTCAGCGCAAACCGGGGCCAGCGACGATTCCGGGCGTCCGATCCTGAAGCGGGGTATACCCTCGGGCGGAGAGCAAGCGCAGGCTTTAGGTAAGGAGCAGAGTACGCATGGTAAGTCGCAGGGCACCACAGGCCCGCAGCAGACCGCAAAAACAAAAGAGACAGCCAAGAAAAATGCGCCTCCAACCGGGATCAAGCCCGTGATGGTAGCTATTTCCGACGCCAGTCCAACCGCGGCCCACCCGTATACCTGGGTGTGGAAGGAAAGCGAAAAGCCGCGGCTGACCAAGGAAGTCGAGGATATGGCCTGGACCGAAATCAGGGTGTACGCAAAACAGCATCCTGAAATCTCGCCCTCGGGAAAGCTGGACGATCTCCAGATCAACGCCTTTGACCTGAATTACAGCAACGAAGCCCAACTCGTATTGACGGCAAAGGTGTCGCCAGCGGCCGCTATCCCTAGCCGATCTGGAAGCCGCGCCAAGCCCGGTGCGCCACCGCAGAGTGCGCCTCCGGCTTCGCCATTCAGCAAGCCAGTAGAGATCTACATCGCTTTGGTCGCACGGCAAAATATCAACGGCGAGCTGCGGAAGGTATTTTCATCAGTCACCGACAGCCGGCGGCTGGACGTCACGCCACGGCTCGAACTGATTGACGCGGTCGACGCCGACGGCAGCGGGCCGGGGGCTCTGCTGTTCCGACAGATTTCCGATCGCGGCTCAAGTTACATTCTCTACCGCGTCAGCCTGGATGCCATGACTCCGCTATTTGATGGCGCGGCGCCGGAATCGTAAGACAAGGCGCGCCTTCGGCCTTCCCCGCCTCCTGCTCAGATGACGAAGTCGCTTCCTGCATTTAGAATCCCGCCACTACGCAGGTGAGGGAAACTTAATGCTCCGACTGCTCATAGGATTATCTCTGGCTTTTTGTCTTTCGGTCGCGGCTCAGCAACGCGACTTCAGCAAAGTAGAGATCAAGGTTCAGAAAGTTGCAGGCTCGGTGTACATGCTGACCGGCGCGGGCGGCAACATCGGCGTTTCGGTAGGAGACGACGGAATCGTGGTTGTCGACGATCAGTACGCGCCACTGGCGCCGAAGATTGAAGCTGCGCTGAAGGGAATTACGGACAAGCCGGTGCGCTTCGTCATCAACACCCATTGGCACAGCGACCACGTTGGGGGCAACGCGTATTTCCAGAAACAGGGTCCGGTGATCGCGCACGAGAATGTACGCAAACGCATGGAGAGCGGCG
>DASPRM010000020.1 GCA_035624455.1 Terriglobales bacterium | reverse complement strand
GCGGCTGTTGTGATTGCCTCATGCTTCACTCCTTGGCTGGTAGAAACCGCCCTGTCCGGAACGCCGTGCGCCCAAACCCGGACACCACATGCGCGGTCGCTAAGATTCTCTATGGTCCCCACCCATGCTGGTTGAGATGGGTGAGTGCAAGTTCGATACCATAGCCAGGATCAGCAGCCAGGATCAGCGAAGGCCCGATTCTGAGATGTGTAAGTTATTATTTTCATTAGTAGTTTATGAGTAGCTTGTGCTCTCTCTCCTGCTCGAACAGAGGCCGACCGGCAGTGATCTCATAAAACGGCGCCGCGGGACGTTGGATTTCTCGACTTGAGACTCCAGAAATTCGCCTCTTCTTCAGTTCCGGTTTGTTGCGAGTGGCGTTGGAGGGAGGTAAATAGGCCCGCAATGGCTCGTCCGGGTAGTAGAATCTCCCGGTGGAAAGGCAAAATTTCGCCTAAACAGGCTGTGAAGAATGCCAGTTTCGCCGACTATCCAGGTCTGAT
The DNA here is from genome assembly GCA_035624455.1 of Terriglobales bacterium. NCBI lineage: Bacteria > Pseudomonadati > Acidobacteriota > Terriglobia > Terriglobales > Terriglobales bacterium. The sequence continues at coordinate 14,619 of DASPRM010000020.1, read as the reverse complement.
ATCAGTGAGCGCTTAGGATGTCCGCGGTTGGCAGTCCAGTTGCTGCTTTGTAACAAATCGGTACCCAGTGTGGAAGTAACGGCCTATCTTGCCTAGGGTGAGGAACGTCAGCATAAAGTCCTGCGGGGCGTGCGGTACAACTCGTTTCTCTTGATTTGAATCGGACTGCCAAGCACGTCTGCGCTCAGGGTTTTTGCGTAAAAGGAGGGTTGGCGGAATGCGGGAGGTGAGATGCGCCTTCTGAGTGTACGTCTAATCGTCTCTTTAATTCTCGGCGTGGCCCTGGTCTCCTTCCTTTCTTCCTCGTATGAGGTTCAAGTCCAGAAAAGAGGACTTCGCAGGGAGTTGGAACACCGCGCAGAGGTGCTCGCTGAGAGCTTGGCCGGAAACGTTGAAGGATACCTGGACAAAGGGTCGCGTCGGGAATTGGAGCGCTTTGTAGGGCGCTTCGGGAATCGCGAAAACCTGGTAGGGATAGCGGTTTACAACCCGGAGGGAACCGCCTTGGCGATGACCCCCGCGGTAGCGCGCTATTTCCCTTCCACGCCGCCAGTTCTAGTTCAATCGGTCACTCAGGATCGTGCGCAGAGTCAGTTCCAGCGTCTCGATGGCACTCCATTGCAAGTTTATGCGCTGCCATTGCATCGCCAGGGAGAAGTTTCCGGGGGCCTGCTGATCGTTCACGACAGCTCCTATATCAATGCGCTGAGCCGGCGTTTTTGGTGGGAGACCTTCCTGCGTGTGTTAGCCCAAGTGGTGCTGATCACGCTGGTGACACTGCTGATCGTACGCTGGAGCCTGAAGGGTCCAATCGCGCGGGCGGCGCAGTGGATGCGCGCGTTGCGCACGGGCAAAGTCTCAGCCCGTCACGCTCCTCCTCCCGACTGGGATTTCCTGCGGCCGCTGGCGCATGAGATGAAGACTTTTGCTGAGAGTTTAAATCAGGCACGTTCGGCAGCCGAAACCGAGGCGCGCCTGCGCGAGGCAGGGGAGTCGCTGTGGACAGCCGAGCGGCTTGCAGTGCATGTGCAGTCGAAACTCGGTGAGAGCCGGCTGTTCGTGGCGGCGAATCGTGAGCCTTACATGCACCTTCGGCAAGGCAAGGCGATAGAGGTGGTTGTCCCTGCCAGCGGGCTGGTCACAGCGCTGGAGCCGATCTTGCGTGCATGCGACGGAACCTGGGTCGCGCATGGGAGCGGGGACGCCGATCGCGAGGCTGTGGATCAGCATGATCGCCTGCGCGTTCCTCCCGAAGATGCTCGCTACACACTGCGGCGCGTCTGGCTGGAGAAGGAAGAAGAGCAGGGCTACTACTATGGTTTCGCCAATGAGGGGCTGTGGCCCCTATGCCATATCGCGCACACCCGTCCTACGTTTCGCGCCAGCGATTGGGAGTATTACCAGGAGGTGAATCGCAAGTTCGCCGACGCGGTGCTGAAAGAAATGGAAGGTGTGGAGGAGCCGCTGCTGCTGGCTCAGGACTATCACTTCGCGCTGCTTCCTCGCCTGGTGAAACTGCGGCGTCCAGATGCGCGAGTGGCTATCTTCTGGCACATTCCCTGGCCGAATCCGGAAGCGTTCGGCATCTGTCCCTGGCAGCGCGTGCTGCTGGATGGACTGCTGGGAGCCGATCTGGTTGGTTTCCACGTGCAGCAGCACTGCAACAACTTTCTGGCGACGGTGGACCGTGCCCTGGAGTCGCGTGTGGACTGGGAACACTTCTCGGTGCGGCGCTTTGGTCATCTGACCATGGTGCGGCCATTTCCCATCAGCGTGGACTTTACGGAGTCGCAGCCGCGCGCCTCCGCCCAGGCTGGCAATTACACGGAAAGAGCGACACTGATGCGAGAGCTGGGGATTGAGAGCGCGTTCCTGGGTATAGGTGTGGACCGCGTGGACTACACCAAGGGAATTCTGGAGCGCTTCCAGGCAGTAGAACGTTTGCTGGAGAAATACCCCTCCTACGTGAACCAGTTCACCTTTGTGCAGATCGGCGCGCCCAGCCGCACGCACATCAAGCGGTATCACGATTTTATGGCGGAGGTGGAAGCGGAGGCCGACCGCATTAATTGGCGTTTCCAGAAGGGCAAGTGGAAACCCATTCTCTTCCTTAAGCGGCAGCACACTCATCAGGAGATTCAGCGTTTTTACCGCGCAGCCGACGTTTGCCTGGTTACATCGCTGCACGATGGAATGAATCTGGTTGCGAAGGAATTTCTTGCCGCCCGGCACGACGAACAGGGTGCGCTCATCCTGAGCCGTTTCACGGGTGCAGCACGGGAGTTGCGTGACGCTCTGCTAGTAAATCCCTACGACATCGAACAAACTGCCGAAGCCATCCATTTCGCTCTGGAGATGGAGGAGGAGGAGCGGCAAGCGCGTATGCAACGTATGCGGCAGACGGTAAAGGAGCACAACATCTTCCGCTGGGCCGCCAATCTGGTCGCCGAGCTCTGCGACATCCGTCTCGACACGCCCGGTAAACCGAAAGAAAACGCGCGCACGCCGGTGCCGGCGGCCTGAAGAGTGAAGGTGGAGTTTGGTTCTGGCGGTTACGAGCACACGGATTGAACAGTTCCTGGCAGAGCTCAGGAACTCTCCCCATTCCATCCTGCTGCTGGACTACGACGGGACGCTCGCACCTTTCCGCCAGCAGCGGCATCTGGCACTGCCCTATCCAGGCCTGTCTGCACTATTGAAGGACATCATGCGCGACGGCCATACCCGCGTGGTAGTCGTCACCGGTCGGACCGCTTATGACGTCATCCCTCTGTTGGGAATTTATCCTTATCCGGAGATTTGGGGCTCGCATGGATTGGAGCGATTGCGTCCCGACGGCACCTATGAAGTTGCCAAGGTCGACCCCGGGGTCGAGGACGCGCTGGCTGCAGCGGGAGACTGGCTTCGCGAGCAGAATCTGCAACAGCACGCCGAGCTGAAACCGGGAAGCGTCACCTTGCACTGGCGCGGGCTGGCCCCGCAGGACGCGGCCAACATCCGTCAGCAGGCGATCTCGGGATGGGAACCACTGGCGCAGCGCGCAGGAATTTCGCTCATGGAATTCGACGGCGGCCTGGAAATACGCTTTGGCGGCCGTACCAAGGGATATGCGGTGCGAACAGTGTTGGGGGAGAGCAATCCCCGAACTCCGGCTGCTTACCTCGGCGATGATCAGACCGACGAAGATGCCTTCCGGGAGCTTCGCCCGCGGGGGTTGACGGTATTGTGCAGGCCAGAGTGGCGTGAGACCAGCGCTGAAGTGTGGCTGCGTCCGCCAGGCGAGTTGCTGGATTTCTTCTCCCGCTGGCTGAGGGTGTACCGGGAGTTCTGAGGATCGGCAGCCAACTGTGGCATGGTAACCATGCCCATTGTGACCTCCCGCAGTTGGTCTAATTCCCTAATCCGTTATATGCTCTGCTGAAACAGGTCGAAAATTCGTGCTCTGGAGAAGGTACATTTCGGCGGTAATTCTGGCGGTAGTGCTAACCGCCGCGGCGAGTCCAGCGATGGCGTGTCTGATGCCAATGCTGGGAACCTCTCCAGCTTCGCACGACTGCTGTCACCCGAGCTCAGGTATCAGTGGCTCAACTTCACCTGGCGCCCGCTCCTGCTGTTCATCTCAGCAGCAGGAGAAGGAGTCCCTGGTAACTCGGATTGCCCCGACAAGTCCGCAGCTTGTGGGGATTCCGCACACGGGTTCCGCCCTCAGTTCCACTCGTACTGTTATTGCAGTTAACTTTTCCAATGCTTCTCCGCCGCCTTTGCGCTCTCTCCTCTCACTGAGAATCTAGAGCGCCTCCATCTCCTTGCGCCTGCGCTCTCGCGGGCATGACCAACGCAATCGCTTTGTCACTGGAGTTGGAGATGAGAGTCTCACGTCTAATCGCCCTATTACTACTGGCGCCGATCGCGCTGCTTGCAGAAGATCCCTTTCCGCTCGATTTGTCGGAACTCGGCGAGACGATGCAACAGCATCATTCTGAGGTCCCGGCGAAGACCCTCGCCGAACTGGAAGAGATCGCGATGGTGAGCAACCCGGAAATTCGCGCAGCTGTCCGTCGTGTCACCATTGCAGAGCAGCGTCAGGCAGACGCTGGTGCGCTGGAGGATCCAGTCTTCCAGTATCGCGATTGGGGCACGCCGCTGCGGCAGCCCTGGAACCTGAACCAGGCGCAGAACATGTTCATGTTTTCGCAGTCCCTGCCCGGACCAGGAAAACGCGGCTTGCGTTCCGAGATTGCCGGCAAGCAGATCGACATCGCCAAAGCTGAGCTGGAGGCCACGCGCCGCGAAGTCGGTACTCGGGTTCGCAAAGCGTTCTACGACCTACTGCGAAACTACGACGAATGGCGATTGCATGACGAGCAGGCCACGCTGGCTCGTCAGGGACTGGAGGCCGCGCGCATCAAGTACACCGTTGGCCGTGTTCCGCAGCAGGATGTCTTGAAAGCACAAATTGCGCTGACCCGCCTGATGGAGCACCTCATTGACCTGGAACAAAATGGCCAGATCGCCCGCGCTACTTTAAACGCGCTTTGTGGGCGTGATCCCTCACAACCGCTGGAAGTTGTTGGCGAATACGTGATTCCCGATCGCCTTCCTAAACTGGCGGACCTGCAGAGACTGGCGGTGGAGAGCCGACCTGAACTACTGGCGATTTCGAAAGCCATCGAGCAAAGCGAGGCCAAGCAGCGCCTGGCGGAAAAATCATATTCGCCCGACTACACCGTGGGCGGTGGTTACATGCTCCTGCCGGAAGACGCGAAGTTCCGCAACAACTACATGCTTGAGTTCTCACTGAATCTTCCCTGGCTGAACCGCCGCAAGCACGAGTCCGAGATCGGTGAAGCCCGGGCAGCAGTCTCTGCTCAGCAGGCGGAATACGAGAATCAACGCAGTGCTGTTTTCCTGCAAATTCAGGAAGCGTGGATCAAAGCGCGGACGGCACAGCGTATGGCCGTGCTTTATCGCGACACGCTTCGCCCACAAGCTGAAGCCTCGCTCAAAGCGGCGGCCGCCGCGTACAAGAATGATCGCGGCGACTATCTGAACCTGCTGGACAGTCAGAACCTGAATCTCGACGTGCAGTCCAGTTACTTCAAAGCAGAAGCCGAATTTGAAAGCCGCATGGCGGAGCTGGAGCAGGCGGTCGGAGCGCCGATTCCACGGGAGTCCACGAGCAAGTCCTCCTCAGCAGGAGGAGTGCAATGAACGGACGAGAACAGAAATTCCTTGTCATTGGACTTGCCCTTGGCCTGCTGATCTCGCTGGCTGCGATTCGGGGCATTCGTGTAATGCAGAACAGACGCGCGGTGCTGGCGAGCCGGCCGGCCAGCGAAACGGCGCGCTCAGAGAGCATAGCGCGCTCAGAGAGCCAGGCAGCCTCTTCCGGAATCGATTCCGAGTTATTCGCGGAATCCGGCGCCTCCGTCGAGCTCACCGCGCAGGAGCAGGCGGCTGCGGGCATACAACTGGAACCAGTGCGCCGCCGGCGGCTGACGGATCATCTGCAGGCCTTCGGGCGCGTGGAAGAACCAGAAACTCAGCTAGCCACGATTAGTGCTCGCATAGCGGGGCGCATCGACAAGCTTTATGTGCAATACACCGGGCAGACGATCCAACGCGGTCAGGCGATCGCAGAAATCTACAGTCCTGAAGTAAGCACCACGGTCGAAGAGTATCGGCTGGCACTGGAGAGCCGCCGACAACTGGGGGAAAACGCAGAGCAGCAGGCCATCGAGCAGGCTGACGATCTGGTTGCCGCCAGCCGGCACCGGCTAGAGTTATGGGGCATTTCTCCGTCAAAGATCAGCGAGGACCACAGCGGCGATTCCGTTCCTCACGTTACCATCTACGCTCCTACCGGCGGGACTATCGTTGAACGCAAAGCAACGCAGGGTCAGTACGTCAACACCGGCGACGTTCTTTACACGCTGGCGGATTTGAGTTCCGTGTGGGTGAAGGCAGACGTGTACGAAATCGATCTGCCACAGATTCGCGTGAATCACGCGGTGATCATCACTTCCGACGCACTTCCCGGCAGCAGCATTCACGGTCGCGTGGAGTTCATCGAGCCGACCGCCAGCACTAAGACTCGTACTGTGCCGGTTCATATTCACGTCAGCAACGCCGGAATGCGTCTGCGTCCCGGAATGTTCGTGCGCGCCGAGTTCGTTTCGGCGAGCTCGGCCAATTTGCTGGTGGTACCACGTTCTGCGGTTCTCGATACCGGTACACGTCAGATCGCGTACGTCGCCAAGGGGAATGGAGTCTTCGAAGCACGGCAGATCGAGGTCGGACGCGCTGGCGAAGATTATTACCCGGTGCTGAAAGGGCTGCGCGATGGCGAGCAGGTGGTGGTGAATGGCAGCTTCCTGATCGATTCCCAGACTCGCCTCACCGGCGGCATGACCGGATTGTTTGGGGGATCGAAGGAGTTCGCGGCACACGAGGGGAACCGAGCCGCTACTGGAGAAGGTGCGTCGCGGGTGAAGTTCAACCTGACCACCGACCCGGCCCCGCTTAAAGGAAATGAGTTGGCTACCTTTTATGTGGGCCTCACGGACAGAAATGGTGGCCGAGTCAACGATGCACAGGTGAAGGTCACGCTGGTGATGCCAGCTATGCCGTCGATGAACATGCAGGAGATGCGAAGTGGCGGGGAGCTTCGGTGGACCGGCAGCGAATACGCAGGACAGATTCGCGTGCCCATGGCGGGCTCGTGGAACACAACTGTTGAGGTCACGCGCGGGGGTAAAGCCCTCGCGGTCGAGCACGTTCGCTTGCGAGCGCAGTAGGAGAAGCCATGATCAACCGCATCATCGAATTCTCGCTGCGCAATCGTTTGCTAATCCTCCTCGCCTATGCCGCCCTGGCTGCCGGCGGCTATTGGGCCTTACTGCACACCCCAATCGATGCGATTCCTGATCTCAGCGAAAACCAGGTAATCGTTTTCACCGACTGGCCGGGACGCAGCCCCCAGGAAGTCGAAGATCAGATCACGTACCCACTGACCGTGAATTTGCAGGGCTTGCCGGGAGTGAAGACGGTGCGCTCGTCCTCCGCCTTTGGCTTCTCCATGATCAACCTGATCTTCGAAGATAACATTGGCGTCTATTTTGCCCGCACGCGGGTTCTCGAACGGCTAAGCCTTGCCAGCAGCATCCTGCCGACGGGAGTCACGCCTGTGCTAGGTCCGGATGCCACCGGTGTCGGCCAGGTGTTCTGGTACACGTTGGAGGGTCCGTATGACAGCGGCACGCTGCACTCCATCCAGGACTGGTACGTTCGCTATCAGCTCAATTCCATCCCGGGAGTTGCTGAAGTGGCCAGTGTCGGCGGGTACGTCAGGCAATACCAGATCGATATCGATCCGGTGAAGCTGCGCGCCTACAACATCTCCATGAAGGATGTTTTTTCAGCAGTAGAGCGCAGCAACAACAACGTAGGCGCGAAGGTGCTGGAGCTCGGGGATGCGGAATACGCCGTGCGTGGCCTCGGGCTCATTAGGAACACCCAGGACATCGAGAACATCGTGGTGGGCGCGACTCGCGGCGTTCCCATCTACATCCGCAATCTTGCGTCCGTGCAACTTGGACCTGATTTTCGCCGCGGGGTTCTGGATAAAGCAGGACGCGAGGCAGTTGGCGGGGTTGTAGTCATACGCTACGGCGCCAACGCTCTGGAGGTGATCGATGCCGTGAAAGCCAAGATCGAAGCCATCAGCCCTGGCTTGCCCAAGGGCGTGCGCATTGTTCCTTTCTATGATCGCAGCGTTCTTATCCATCACTCAGTCGATACTCTGCGGCATGCATTGCTGGAAGAAATCATCCTCGTCACTCTGGCGCACGTGGTTTTCCTCTGGCATTTTCGCAGCATTCTGGTTGTTACCTTGCCGCTGCCGCTGGCTGTGCTAAGCGCCTTTCTGTTCATGAAAGGCTGGGGCATTTCTTCGAACATCATGTCGCTGGGGGGAATCGCGATCGCTATCGGCGTGCTGGTGGACGCGGGAATCGTGATGACGGAGAACGTTATTCGCCATGCCGAACGCTTCTCCGAAACTCACGGCGAATACAGGCCCTATTTGTGGCAGATCACACTGGACGCAGCCAAGCTGGTGGGGCGGCCGATCTTCTTCGCCATGGTGATCATCATTCTCGCCTTCATCCCAGTGTTCGCGCTCACCGGCATGGAAGGCAAAATGTTTCATCCGCTAGCGTTCACCAAGACGTTCTCGATGGTGGGCTCGACGATTATCGCAATCACTCTGGTACCGGTGCTGTGCACGCTGCTGATCCGTGGCAAGCTGCGTCGGGAAGAGGAAAATCCAGTGATGCGTTTTCTGCGGGCTTTATACCGGCCTACACTGAAATGGGCGCTGCGTCACCGCGCCATCACGTTGCTCGCGGCGGCTTCGCTTTTTGTGGCAGCTCTTCTGGTCGCTCGCACGATTGGGTCGGAATTCATGCCGCCTCTGGATGAAGAGAGCGCGATGTTCATGCCGATTACCGATCCACGCATCTCGCTTACCAAAGCAACGGAAATTTTGCGCCAGCAAGACCGGATCATCGCTTCCGATCCTGAGGTAGAAACGGTGGTGGGAAAAATCGGCCGCGCCGAAACGGCTACTGACCCCGCGCCCATCAACATGGCGGAGACCACCATCGTTCTGAAGCCGAAAGACCAGTGGCCCAAGGGGCTCACAAAGGACGCCATTCTGGCCCGGCTTGACGAAAAGCTGCACATTCCAGGCGTTACCAATATCTGGACGCAGCCGATTCGCAATCGCATCGACATGCTTTCGACTGGGATTCGCACGCAGGTCGGCGTGAAAGTTTTCGGTCCCGACATCAAGACGATTGAGAGGCTTTCGGCGGAGATCGAAAGGGTTTTGCGAAGCGTTCCCGGCGCAGTGGATCTCTATGCCGAGCGCATTACTGGCACGCCTTACCTGGAGATCGAGATCGATCGCGCGGCTGCTGCCCGCTACGGGATCAACATTCAGGACGTCCAGGATGTGATCGAGACTGCGGTGGGCGGACGTAATCTCACTACTACTATCGAGGGCCGCCAACGCTTTCCGGTTCGGGTTCGCTATGCTCGCGATTTTCGCGAGAACATTGAAGATCTCAAGAATGTGCTGGTCACTGCCCCAGACGGCGCGCAGATACCTCTGGGTGAGCTAGCTACGATTCGGACCAACATGGGCCCTTCCATGATCAGCAGCGAAAACGGATTGCTACGCGGGACGGTGCTGTTGAACGTTCGTGGGCGCGATGTTGGCGGATTTGTGGACGAAGCCAAGCGGGTGGTGGCCAGGCAGGTGAAGATGCCATTGGGTTATTACGTCGAGTGGAGTGGGCAATATGAGAACCAGATTCGCGCCAAGCGCCGACTGGAGATCGTAATTCCGATCGTGTTGCTGATTATCTGCCTGCTGCTCTACCAAACTTATCACTCGTGGAAGGAAGCCGCTCACGTGATGCTGGCGGTGCCTTTCGCCCTCACGGGCGGAGTGTTTCTACTCAAGCTGCTGGGGTTCAATTTCTCCGTGGCGGTCTGGGTCGGCTTTATCGCGCTGTTCGGAACCGCGGTCCAGACCGGTGTGGTGATGGTCATCTATTTGGAAGAGGCAGTGGTGCGTAAAGTAGCTGCTGAAGGCGGCCTGACCAAACAGGGTCTGCACGATGCGGTGATCGAGGGCGCACTGCTGCGGTTGCGGCCGAAGGTGATGACGGTTGCGACAGTCGTTGCCGGACTGCTTCCGCTGATGTGGTCCACCCGCACCGGCGCAGAAGTCATGAAGCCTCTGGCCACTCCTGTTTTGGGAGGGATGGTGAGTTCGCTGATGCACGTGCTCATCGTCACGCCTGTGATCTTCACCTGGCTGCGCGAGCGGGAGATGGAGCAACGGAATCTGCAGGACGAGACCCAGGCCGATTCTGCAGTTCGCTTCTGATCTGAAAGGTTACGGCTGAAAAACTATCGCACTCCGAGCAGGCGCAGCGCGGCGCGCGTGAAGGTTTGGGTCAGCAACTGGCGTCGGCTTCCCGGAGCGCCGGGGAGGAACAGCCACGTCATGGCGCGCACGGGAATTGGCAAATTGAAGGCTTCTTTCCGGCCGGGCCGGGGTGGAAAGAAACGAGCCAGCGCTTCCCGGGGATTTTCGCGGAACTGGTCGATCATCGACGTTTGATGAACGCAGGAAATCGTGCAGTAGGGAGCACACGACTTCACGCTGTGATACTCACGCTCGAGATCCTGCGGGCCATATTGCTCGAGCGGAATTCCCGGACAGCCGCGCTGCTGCGAGCAATAATGCACGAGGCCATCCTCACAGACGTAAACGTAGCGGCTGCCAGCCCGGCAATGCCAATCGTTCGATAATCCGCGCACCAGATTTTTCTGGAACTGGTTGTAATAGGCAAAGCTGGAAAACGATTTTGAGCCGATGTTTACCAGGTCGGAATAAACCCGGTGCTGGCGATCATTCAGCGGATGAAGTCCGCCGCCACCATCATGAACGACTCCAATTGTGACTGCGAATCCAAGTTCGTGAGCGCGGCGTGAGATGGCGGTGGCGTCTTCCGGATTTTCGATCGCAGACCCAACCACCGAATTGATATTGACCTGAAACTCTGCATGCTCGGCCAGCCACTGCAGTTTCTTGTCGAGTACCTTCAGGCTCTTCTTGGAAACGTCGTCGGGCCGAACGTTGTCGATGCTGATCTGCAGGTGATCGAGATCGGCGCGGTTCAGCTGACGTATGCGCTCCGGCGTCAGCAGGTAACCATTGGTGATCAGGGTGGCGATCATGCGGTGATGCCGGATGCGCCTGATGATGTCGTCCAATTGCGGATGGAGCAGCGGTTCGCCGCCGCTGATGGTGATGATGGTGGTGCCGAGTTCGTGGAGGCGGTCCACGCGCCGCAGCATGAGCTCGACAGGCACAGGCTTGGAAAAATCGTCGAACTCATTGCAATAAGTGCAGGAGAGATTGCATCTGCGCGTGGGAATAATGTGCGCCACAATGGGATGGCGGCGGGAATGCAGAGCCTTAGCCACGACGTGCGCCTGCCGCAAATGCCACGACAGCGCTCGCAGCTTACGCTTAGTAGGTGCGATATTCATTCCCGGCACGCATGAGGCTCGACTTATTTTAGCTGCAGGCGTGGGCTTTCGCGATTTTTCCTGTTGCCGGCTGTGCGCCTCGTGCCGCTAATGGACCACAAAGATGGAAACAAACCCCAGCACCGCTATGACCAGAGCCAGCAAGGCATCCGCTGCGTAATGATATCCCCCTATCACGGTGGCTGCGGCAATGCTGAGCGCGATGGCCAGAAAAATGAGCCCTAGTGGCAGATTGAGGCGCAGCAGAAAGAGCGCAGCTGCGGTGGACGATGCCACATGAGCGCTGGGAAAGGTGATGGCCTGAATCCCGGCGCGGGCGAGAATACCCTCGTTCAGTTTTCGCATGCGAGTACGCTCAGATGCGGAACTCCGGCGCTCTTTCAGCATGCGCGGAGGGAACGCCGGCACGAAGAGGGTAATGGCGTAGCAGATATAGCTCGCCACCAGAACCGCCTGCCAGTACCAATCCGCCTGCGCTCGCCGATGAGTCAGGTAGAGCGCCGCCAGGCCCAGCGGAACCAAAGGATAAGCGAGCACGTAAGCCAGTTCGAACCAGAGAGAGAGCAGTGGCCCTAGCCTTATCCTGGCGGGATCGAGGCGAAGCGTCGCGAACACGCGCTGGTCGAATATTGAAAGCTTTTTCTCCAGATCAGGATCTGGAGCGGTAAAGAGAAGACCAGTCTGCCAATAAGGCACGAGCAATAACAGCGCCGGCAGCCAGTCGCGAATCACCGAAGACGCAAGCGGCGGGAGGAAGGAAGCCGAAATTCTTGCCAGCACAATCAGAACGATGGCCAGGGCTGCCAACAGGGCCACCCGCCAGCGCCGCACAGCCGTGAGGGGACGAATCCAGGCCACGAGAGCCAGGATCGAGACGAAGACCAACTGGATCCATTCGGCGCGCCGCATTCTTTCGCTTGCCTGCGATCTTACCCTTGCCAGATGGTTGGGTAAACAATCAGCGCAGAGTTATGATTGATGAAACAGGCACTGCAAGTCTGAATCGCGGGCGGTGGGGGAGTTGTACCGCCTAGAACCCCTGCTGCGGCGTGATCCCTTTGCCTTCGACGCATTCGTAGCTTCGCCCGGCAGCCAGGTTCTTGTATTCCTCGGTGCGGCCGCTTGGCCATTCGATTACTGCGCGCTCGATGACGTCCTGCTTGCCCAGGCCGAACGTCAGAGGCAACTCCGATTGCGACAAATAACTCGATCCACCCTTTACCAGTCGCGACTGACTCGAGCCAGCGTAGAAAATCCGCACTTTCGCACCGATGGCGTCGCGATTGGACTTCGTCCCGACCAGGTGAAGGCGGATGCTGCGATTCCCTGAAAGCTGATCATTGCGGTAGAGAAATGCCGGGCCGTTGTTGCTTGTAACCAGAATGTCCAAATCGCCATCGCGATCGAAATCGCCGTAAGCCAGGCCTCGTCCAACTTTCGGCTTGGCAAAATCTGGCCCGACTTCGGCGGCCACGTCGCGAAAGTGACCCTTCCCGTCATTGAGGAACAAGTGTGGCGGCTGCGCATAGCCGACCCCATAGCGGATGTTCCGAACCGTGTCATCAATATGTCCATTCACCGCCATGAGGTCGAGAGCGCCGCGCAGGCCGGCATCGATGAACATGCAGCCAAAGCCGAGTGTGGTCTTGGAGGCTCGTCCTACGCCGGCTTCCACTGCCACATCCTCAAACCCGCCACGACTGACGGCGCGGTACAGTCCCATCATTTCGTTGTCGAAGTTGGTAATCGCTACGCCCGGGCTGCCGGAATTATCGAAGTCGGCGACATCCACGCCCATACCGGCGCGCGCTTTTCCTTCCGCGCTGAAGGCAATCCCGGCTTCTACTGCAATATCCTTGAACGTGCCATTGTGTTGATTGCGGTAGAGCTTATTGGGCTGGGTGTCATTGGCGACCAGCAGATCCGGCCAGTCATCGCGGTCGTCGTCGAGCATGGCTACGCCCAGCGATTTGGAACTGGTGTCGAAGATCCCGCTGGTTGCAGTCACATCTTCGAAAGTTCCGTCGCCGCGATTATGAAACAGCCAGCAGGTTTCGCCGCGGTAAGCCTCCGGTGTGCAGTAGGATTTGTGCTTTCCATCGAGACTGCAGAAGACGTCGTGTTCAGGAGACCACTTCACGTAATTGCATACAAAAAGATCGAGCAGGCCGTCGCGGTCGAAGTCGAACCACAGGGCTGAGGTGCTGAAGCTTTGTCTGCCCCCGAGACCGCTAGCGTGCGTCACATCCACAAACGAGCCCTTGCCGGTGTTCTTGAAGAGATGATTCTGTCCCACGCAGGTGATGAGGATGTCAGGAAATCCATCGTTGTTGTAGTCCCCGACCGCCACTCCCATGCCATACATCTCGACATCAAGACCGGCACTGCGAGTGACGTCAGTAAACGTTCCGTTGCGATTATTGCGGTAGAGATGCAGCGTGGATCGCTGCCGTTTATGGCCGGGCCAATCCATGCCATTGACCAGAAGGATGTCCTGCCAGCCGTCGCGATCATAGTCGAGGAAGGCGCAACCGGAGCCCAGCGTCTCGGGCAACAGCTTTCCGCCGTAGGCGCCGCTGTTGTGGTGAAACTGGATGCCTGCGTTACCTGTAACATCGACGAGGCGAAAACCTGGACTGGATGGCGCTTCGGGATAGGCAAGCGAGGGCAGAGCAGATCCGGCTGAGAACCCCACGAGTCCGCCTGAGAGGGCATAGAGAAAAGATCTGCGGGTCACCGGGGGGAGGGGGCTGCGGCTCAAGGAATATTCACCAGCCCGTTGCGGATGGCATATACCACGAGCTCTGCCGTCTTGTGAATGCCCAGCGCTTCCATGATATTGGCGCGATGAACCGCTACGGTGTTCACGCTGAGGTCGAGATGCGCGGCAATATCCTTGTTCGACTTGCCATCGACGATCAGCTGCAGAATTTCCAGCTCGCGCTCGGTCAACCCCCAGTTCCGTTCTCCCTTGAGCGTGTCGGGGCGGGCGACCTGGGGATCAAGCACGATTTCCCCCGCTGCCACACGGCGTATCGCTACCGGCAATTCCAGATCAACCGCATTCTTGAGGATGTACCCGCGCGCACCGGCATCCAGGGCCTGGCGCACCCAGGTATCTTCGGAATGCATGCTGAGCATGAGAACGGAAACCTTAGGCGACTTTTCTAAAATCTGGCGGGTCGCAACCAGGCCATTCACTCCCGGAAGAGCGCAATCCATCACTACGACTCTGGGTCGGAGTTCACGGGCTAGCCGGATGGCTTCTTCGCCATTGCCGGCTTCGCCAACCACCGAGATATCGGGTTCATCATCGAGAATGCGTCGGAACCCGCGCCGTACGAGGCTGTGGTCATCCACCAACAGAACGGAAATCTTATCCGCCATGCGAATTTGACTTCTCCTTTGGCACTCTGAGTCGAACCAGCGTTCCCGAGGCAGGAAGCGGCAGAAACTCAATCTTACCGTTGATTAATTGCGCCCGTTCCC
>DASPRM010000019.1 GCA_035624455.1 Terriglobales bacterium | reverse complement strand
AGGAAGTCTGCCCTGCGTCGCTCTGACTGGGCACGCGCGACCTCACCCTGATTTCGGTTGAAGAGCGGTATGGAGATTGAGGCAAGGCCCAAGCCCATGGCGTTCGAGACGCTGCCTTTGGGGTAGAACGGCTGAAACCAGTCGGGCCCGCCGATCTCGTTTCCAGTGTGGATAAAAGATGTGCCGATGGTCGGGTCGGGCCAGCGGTTCGCCCTGGCCAGGCGCAGGTCGGCAAATGCTTTTTCCCGCCCGGTCTCCGCCGATTTCAAGTCAGGACGATTATCGATCGCGAGTTGCTGAAGCTCGGAAAGCGTCTTGTCGAGAGCAACGGCACGCAATTCGCCTTCAATATCGAACTCTTGCGGTAGATTGGCCGCGCCCACCAGCGCCCGCAGGGTCGCCTTCGCGGTCCTCAGAGCCAGCGTCGCGTCGTCCACGTCGGTCTGAAATTGCAGCATCTCGAGCTCGATCTTCAGAAGATCCGCTTTCGATATGGCGCCTTGTTGCAGCATCAAGCGGTTGAGATCAATCACCTTCTGGTAATCGGAGAGGTTTCCACGTGCGAATTCGAGCTCAGATTTCGCCTGCAGCCCAGCGATAAAGGCCTGTCGCAAGGTAAAAACCAGAGTTCGGCGGGTGTCCACAAAATCGGTTTGGGAGATGGCTGTCGCGAGTCGAGCGCTCTCCAGGCGTGCCCCCCGTTTCCCTCCAATTTCGAATTCTTGATAAATCCCGGCCGTCGCCGAAGTGGTGTCGTTTTGCAATTGCGGGTTGGGCCTCAGGCCGGCCGTGATTTCGCTGGCGCGGCTGGACTCCACACTCTGTGCCTGGGCCCGGAGTGTGGGATTCGCGGCCAAGAACTTTTCCTGAATCTGCTCCCAGGTGAAGCTTCGCTGTTGAGCGAAAGCCGCAGTGCAAAGGCAGGCAGCGGCGGTCAGGGGCAGGAGTAAAAATCCGCCGGAGGGCACACACATCGCACACAGACGATTCCACACTTTCGGGGACCTCCTCACACTTCTGTCGCCTCGCTGGTGACCAACCCGAGACTCGCGACCACCGGAATCACAATCAGGATGGCCAACGAGGTTGTAACCATTCCGCCCACTACGACCCGCGCCAGCGGCTGCTGTGCTTGCGCGCCAATTCCGTGGGAGAGGGCAGCGGGAAGCAGGCCCAGGCCCGCGGCCAGGCAAGCCATCAACACCGCCCGCATCTCCCCGACACTGGCGCGGATGATTGAGTGCTTGATCCCATGCTCGTGTTCTTCGGCACGGCGGATGCCGGCCACGAAGACCAACCCGCCCAAGGTAGCAACCCCAATTACCGAGGCGAAACCAACCGCCGCGGAAATGCTGAAGGGCGTGCGCGAGACTAGCAGCGCCAGCACACCGCCGGCAATGCCGAAGGGCAGCACCGAGAGCACCGCCAATGCATCGCGCAAGGAATTGAAGGAGACGTAAAGTAGAGCCAGAATCATGCCCACAGTGATTGGAATGATGATCGCGAGGCGCTGCTGTTCCTTGCGCAGGCTGTCGTACTCGCCCGCCCATTCGTAGTGGTATCCTTCGGGCAGGCGAAAGGAGCGTGAGAGTTGCGATTGCACCTCCTCGATGGTTCCCGCCAAGTCGCGACCCCGCACGCTGAATTTGATCGGAATGTAGCGCCGCCCATTCTCGCGATAAATCATGAAGGCGCCTTCGCGAAATCCGATGTCCGCCACTTGTCCCAGTGGTACCCGGTTGCCGTCTGGCGTGGCCAGAAGAATGTTCCTCATCGCTTCCGGTCTCTGGCGATCCTCCGGCTTGTAGCGAACCACGAAATCAAAGCGGCGGTCGCCCTCCAGAACCTCGGTCACTGCCAGGCCGCCAATCGCGGCTTGCACCGCCGCGTTGATGTCGGCGGCCATGAGCCCATAGCGTCCCGCTGCACTACGATTGATCGAGATCACCAGGTTCGGTTGTCCGTTCTCCTTGAAAACCGCCAAGTCGGTTACGCCGGGAACCTTGGCCATTGCGTCCTGGATCTGCTTCGCAGTCCTGGCCAGCACATCAATGTCATCGCCGAACAATTTCAGGGAGTTTTCCCCCTTAACGCCCGACATCGCCTCTTCGACGTTGTCCTGAATATTTTGTGAAAAATTGAAGGCAACCCCCGGATAGCGGCGGAGAGCTCCGTTCATTTTCTGGATGAGTTCGTCTTTGGTGCTCGCCGTCTTCCACCTGGATTGAGGCTTCAAATCAACCTGGAACTCGATGTTGTTGAAGGTAGTCGTATCCGTGCCGTCATCCGGCCGTCCGACTTGCGACACCACCTGCTGCACTTCCGCAAAGGACCCCAGAGCCTCCCGCATCTCACCCGCCAAGCGTACGGCATAGTCGAACGAGACATCCTGAGGCAGCGTCGCGCGAATCCACAGATTCCCCTCCTCCAGCTTCGGCATGAATTCGCCGCCAATGGTCCAGAACATGGCGAGCGATAGCAGCAAACCTGCAATCGCAGCCGGAAGCACGAATCGGCGGCTCCACATCACTCGCAAAAGGAGCCGTGTGTAATGACGCTTTAAGCTTCGCACCAGCCGCGTGTCCGCCACATGCCCGCTGCGGACGATATGCCGATATGAGGCCAGCACGGGTGCGAAGATCAACGCAAAGATCAGTGCGCCCGTCAGTGCAAATCCGTAGGTCACCGACATGGGCGCGAAAATTCTTCCCGGCACGCCCTGCATGGTGAATAGCGGGATAAACGCCACCAGGATGATGAGCGTCGCAAACAGGACTGGCTTGGCGGCATCGGCTGTGGCTTCGGCGATCAGGTCCAGCCGGTGCTGTTCGCTGGTGGCTTCGTGCATACGGCGATAAATGTTCTCCAGCACGACGATGGCGGAATCCACGATGATGCCGAAGTCGATGGCGCCGATGGAGATCAGGTTTGCGGAACGGCCGGTAGCCGACATCAGGC
>DASPRM010000018.1 GCA_035624455.1 Terriglobales bacterium | reverse complement strand
AGAAAGAAGGAGAGCAGGCTGCGGCCAAGGATGCCTTAGCGCATCTACGAACCTTGCTGAAAAGGGAGAGCACCCGCCGGAAAGGCGAGATGAGCAAGGCATGAGCGAACAAGCAGAGCGGCCATCATCCGCAGCCACGGTAGTCGCCGAGGCGTCCCCGACACCCAAATCGAAGTCCGCGAGCGGAGATTATCATTCCGGATGGTTTGGGGTTGCGCAATGGCTCGCCGGGGTAGTGGTCATTGCTGTCTTCGTGATGACCTTCGTGGTGCAGGCGTTTGAAATCCCCTCCGAGTCCATGGAAGACACCTTGCTGATTGGCGATTATCTGCTGGTGGATAAGATCGACTACGCCAGCGGCGGGGCCTGGGGACACATCCTTCCCTACACTCCCGTCAAGCACGGGGATATCATCGTCTTCCGCTACCCCGTAAACCCACAGCAGCACTTCGTGAAGCGAGTGGTCGGTTTGCCCGGCGATCGCGTGCGAATTACCAACAAACAGGTCTTCGTCAATGGCCACCCCATCGATGAAAAGGGCTACGTGGTTTACAAGTCAGCTTCCCGCGACCCCTTTCGCGACGATTTTCCGAATCCTCAATATCCTGCAGCGATTGATCCTAAGTGGTGGGCGCAGATGCGGAAGCTTGTCGAACGCGGCGAACTGATCGTGCCCAGCGAACACTACTTCGCGCTGGGCGACAACCGCGACGAAAGCCTGGATAGCCGCTACTGGGGGTTTGTTCCCGCGGAAAACATCGTCGGACGTCCCTTGTTCATCTACTGGTCGATGAACAAGGACAGCGCCATTCCCGACTATGCCGATAGCGAGGGTGTTAAACTAACTCGTTTCCTCTACGGCATGAGCCATATTTTCAAGGAAACCCGCTGGGACCGTACCTTCCGGCGCGTGAAGTGATTGGCAAAGCATTGACAGGAACAGACTTGGTCGGCAAGAACCGCAAGAACAACGCTGCTGATACCCCCGGAAAACCGGAAAAAAAGAGCGAGACCCCCATGGAATTCATCGCTTCCATGGCCCTCGTCCTGGTCGTAGGCCTCTTTATTATTACCTTCAACCTGCAGGCCTTCGAGATTCCTTCCAGCTCCATGGAAAACACTCTGTTGATCGGGGATCATGTATTTGTCGACCGCGTGACCCTGGCTCCCAAAACGAATTGGGTTGGACCCGTCATTCGCTACCGCGAGCCGCGGCACGGAGACATTGTGGTATTTCTCTCCCCCGCTGAGCCTGGTCTTTACGTCGTAAAGCGGATCATCGGCATTCCCGGAGATCACATCCGCCTGCGGGATGGGGCAGTCTTTCGCAATGGCCAACAACTGGATGAACCTTACGTCATCCACAACGGCAGTTACAATCCCTATCGCGACAACTTCCCCAACGTTGTGGCGCCTGAGGGTATGATCACTCCCGAGTGGCGCCTCTCCGTGAGCTCTTATACCAAGGATGGTGAGCTCGTGGTTCCGCCGGAGCGATACTTCGCAATGGGCGACAATCGCGATGTGAGCTATGACAGCCGTTACTGGGGCTTCATTCCGCAAGAGAACATCGTGGGACGTCCCATGTTCATCTATTGGTCTTTCGAAACTCCCGCGGGACAATACTTAAAGACCAGCTTTGAGGACCGGCTGGCATTCATTGGCAAAGTTATCTTCCACTTCTTCGATGAAACCCGCTGGCGGCGGATGTTTCATCTCGTGCGTTGATGTTGACGCAATCTCAAAAACGCTTCTTCGTTGCCATTGCACTCTTCCTGGCCGTGGCCCTCTTCCTGGTGCCGGCGATTAATTTCACCCGCTATCGGGCAATGGTCGGTCGCTCTTTGAGTCAGGCCTTAGGGCGCGACGTCAGCGTTCGTGGCGTTCATCTCAGCCTTCTTCCACCGGGACTGAAACTGGATGGTTTGATCGTGTCGGATGATCCCGGCATCAGCGCCGAACCCATTCTTCGCGCCGACGAAGTGTCCGTCTCTCTGCGCTGGACCTCGCTTTGGCGCGGACGTCTGGAGATCGCCAGCTTGAGCCTGCGCTACCCCAGCTTCAATCTCGTCCGCGGCGCTAATGGCCGCTGGAACATCGAGTCGCTTTTGGAGCGCGCTCGTCAGACCCCTGCCGCCCCCACCGCAAAGCCCAGGCCAGAATCGCGCATCCGCTTCCCCTATGTCGAATTCCTGAACGGCCGCGTGAATCTCAAGATCGGGCAGGAAAAGAAGGTCTATGCTCTGGCCGACACGGATTTCGCCGTGTGGCTGGCCTCGGAGGATGTGTGGCGAATGCGCCTGGAGGCCAGACCCATACGCACCGATGCCAACCTCGGTGATACCGGCACGGTCAAACTCAGTGGTACTCTGCAGCGAGCCGCCTCCCTCGCAGAGATGCCCATGGTCCTGCACTTTTCTTGGGAGCGAGGCCAGCTTGGCCAGCTCACTTACCTTGCTTATGGCCGCGACCGCGGCTGGCGCGGAACCGTCGGCGTCTCCGCCGACCTTAAAGGCACTCCCCAGGACTTGCGTTTCGCCACCGATGCCTCGCTCAGCGACTTCCGCCGCTACGACATTGCCAGCACCGGCAGCCTTCGGCTCGCTGTGCGTTGCAGCGGAAGATTTGGCATCCACGGTCATGAGTGGCGCGATCTCTCTTGCGAAGCGCCCGCCGCCGGCGGATTCCTCCGGGCCTCAGGAAACATTGTTGGCCAGCCCGAAAAGCGCATCTATGACCTCAGCTTCACCGCCGACAACCTTCCCGCGCAATTCCTCGCTGATCTGGCACGCCATGCGAAACAGGGCATGCCCGATGACCTGACCGCCACCGGGAAGCTGGATGCCATGGCCACCTTGCGCACCCCGCTGGTTGGCGGCGACAAGCTCTGGGCGGGAAACGGCAGCACCAGCGCCATCGAGCTGCGCTCGCGCGTCCTGACCTCTTCGCTTACGCTGAAGCCAGCCAGCTTCACGCTCGCCGGCCCAGGAACAGAAAATTACGAAGCAGTGCCCATCAAGCGTGTGAGAACGAAAACAACGCCGATAGCACCGAAAATTTCCGCTGGCCTGCTTCCCGACAAAATGCTCTTGCTGCTCCAACCCTTCTCAGTACCTCTGGGTGGAGCTGCACCTGTAGCCGTCGAAGCGTCGGTATCCCGATCCGATTATGACGTCCACATTCAGGGGGATGCGCAGGCAGAGAACTTACTGCAAGCTGCGCGAGTCCTGGGATTAGGAAATTTCGAGGCGCAAGGTCAAGTCGCAAAATTGGATGCCCACCTCGCGGGCGAATGGTCCGGCTTTAAGCTGCCTTCATTCTCCGGAAAAGCACAACTGCGCGCCGCGACCGTTATCTGGGAGGGCCTAAATGCTCCTCTACACATCGCTTCCGCCAATCTGGTCGCGGCAGACGGCAAAATGTCCATCGACGGACTCTCGGCCAACACCGTCACTCTCCACGGCACCATCACCGGAACCCTGCAGGTCCCCACTGCTTGCAAGCCCTCGCCCGATTGCGCCGTGACCTTCGATCTCAAAACTGACCAGGTCGCTGTCGATGAGTTGAATCTTCTGGTGAACCCCAAATTCCGGAAGCGCCCCTGGTACGCCATTCTTCCTCAAGGCCGCTCTCAGCCCTCTCCTTGGTCGACTTTATACGCCAAGGGACGGGTAAGTGTCGGAAAGCTGACGCTCAAGACTGTGCTCGCCAGCCACGCCATCGCCGATGTCGAAATCCGCCCCGACAAATTGCTGATCAGCAACCTGCGCGGCGAAGCTCTGGGTGGTGCCTTTCTGACCGACATCTCGGCGAATTTCTCCGGCGAAGTACCGGTTTATCACTCCCAGGGCTCTCTGCTGCGTGTGTCCATGGCCCAAGTCGCGGCCCTCATGAAGGACGCCTGGGCCAGCGGACAGATGACCGCCAGTTATCAGGGCAGCGCCAGCGGTTGGGACAGTGATCAACTTCTTGAATCCGCTACCGGCACCGCCAAGTTTGACTGGCGGGATGGACTACT
The DNA here is from genome assembly GCA_035624455.1 of Terriglobales bacterium. Lineage (NCBI taxonomy): Bacteria > Pseudomonadati > Acidobacteriota > Terriglobia > Terriglobales > Terriglobales bacterium. The sequence continues at coordinate 14,200 of DASPRM010000018.1, read as the reverse complement.
GCCGCGTGTGTTCCTCAATGGCGATGGCAAGCCGCTCCTGGTGCGACATTTCACTGCTTCTGCCGAATTGAACCGGGGAGTGCTCAAGCTGGCCGAAGGCAAATTAGAAGCCCCTGGCGGCATCTATCAGGTAAGCGGCACAGCTTCTCTCGGACGTGAATTGGGCTTGAATCTGGTGCGCGATGGCGGACATCAGATTTCCCTCGGCGGCACCTTGGAAAAGCCTAAGGTGACTCTCGTCGGTGAAGCGTCGCTCAGGTAATCGCGGTGCAACCAGGCCAGCCACCACGTACAAGCAAGAATCCAAGTCCGCATATGGCCGGCTTGCAGCCCGCTGCCGGACTCGTATCTGCCTTCATGCTTGCCCTTCTGCTCCCTTCCGCTTTCTTGCCGGCGCAGTCACCGCCTCCATCCGGCACGCAAGCGATGTACAACGCCGCGCTGGAGAGTGCCAGGCACAAGTTCCAGCACATCCAGGAGAATGCTCAGCGACAACCTCCCGATCCCAGTCCTACGGTTCTGAGCGAACGGGAAGTGAACACTTATCTCGCATCTCGGGATGTGCAGCTGCCCGCCGGCATTCAGAGGCTACAGTTCACAGGCTCACCTGGTATCGTCCACGCCGACGCTCTGGTCGATTTCGATCAGGTTACCGCCGGCCGCTACCGTTCTAATCCGCTGATGTCGTTGTTCCGCGGCACCAATCAGGTGCAGGTCTCTGCCCACGCATCAGGATCCGAAGGCACCGGGCAAGTTCATATCGACTCGGTCGCGATCAACGGAGTCCAAGTTCCGCGTTCGGCGCTGGAATACTTCGTGGACAAGTTCGTGCGCCCCAAATATCCGGACCTGGGACTCGACAGCACTTTTCAGATGCCGTATCGCGTGAATCAGACCCAGGTCGGCGACCACAAAGTCACACTGATCCAGAAGTGATGGGCTCGTCGGCGCGGTCTGGCAGTTCAACGGAACATTCGTGTATCAAACTCAAACGGCTGCGGAGTGTGAAAGGTGACCTTCGGAAAGTCAGAATGAGCAGGATTCAGCAAAATATTCCAATCCCCTCGAATGGCTGCGGAAGGGACAAGGAGTCCCACGCTGTTTCCGGTCCGGATCCAATCGTCACCAAAGCGGCGCAGCGATTCGTCTCTCGAGCGATACCAGACTCTTGGCAGTGCGTCGAGCTCAAGCCGCTCAATCCTGAGCGCATCCGGGATTTCGCCTTCGATAAATACCAAATCGCCTGGCCTCAGGTTCGGTTCAAGATTAACGAAGATTTCGACCGCAGCAAGCGCAAGTGAGCTCGAGGCATATACCACGCGTACGCCACGGCTGTTCCAGCGTCCGCCGTAGAGACGTGCACCTTCCCCGTTTGCGGCGTCGGCGGCGTATCGCTGGCGGCATATTCTCCAGCACCGCATCAGCTATACACGCCGTACGCAATACGGCCAAGGACATCCTCGACCGCTCGGGCTCCCAGGTCAGTATCCAGTTGGTCCAATGGCCGGTCGCCACCCAAGGCGCGATTCGGCGTGCGAAGCCATTCCACCGCCTTCTCTTCATCTCCAATCATCTCGACAGCACTGGCGAAGACGCGCGCTAAGCGGACGGTTCGATCCGATTCCGCAGCCGTGAGGCGGGAATGCTGACTGAGTCGACGAGTCAGCGTACGCTGCGGAATTCCCAGCTTTCCCGATAGAACGATATTGCCAATATGGAGCTTCTCGGCAAGTGCGATCACGGAATTCGCCGGCAAGCCTTCACGCACTAGTCGTGCCAGATCGTCACGATTCTTTACTGCTCGTCCGAGCACCCGCCGGCCGCCTAAAATCTCGGCAATCGCTTGAGTTTCCATGTGGCCCTCTGGCTAACTATTATAGGCCATTTGGCCACAAAGCGCAACCTGCGGATAACCGCGGCGGGCCGCGTGGCCCACGGAAGCCTTCTGCTGACTTGAGGGGGGGGCCGCTTCAAGTGAAACGGTCTTATGACGTTGCAGTTTACCCCTGGACTGGTTCTGCCATTCCCCCGAGCGAGCTAAGCCATTTAGAATTTCCAAACCCTAAGCGCCACTGGCGCATGCGAGTGTACTTATGCCGCGTTACGAATATCGTGTGCTGAATCCCACTCCCGCAGCAGAAAAGGCCTTCCTGAGCTGGATCGATGAGCTCGATCGGGAGTTCCAGAATCCCGATCCCGACCATCGCAGTGCCGTAGTGCGAGAGGCGCTGTATGGCATCTACCTGGGCGCCCCTTTCGTGCCGCCTGATCCTGCAAAACAAACCCTGAGCAGCCTCGCCCTTCATAATTCCTTCGATCCCCGCAATGCCACACTCGAGCCTGAGTACTATGGCGACGTCGACGCCAAAAAGTATGCCGAACGCAAGCCGCTCATCTGGTTCTGGATGATGTTTGACCGCTCACCCCTGGGCCTGAATCATTGGCTAGGATTTCGCATGCGCTACATGATCGCCAGTCACGTGCTCAAGCACCTGGGCAAAAACGTCAAGATCTTTCATGGCGTCGAGGTCTCGTTCGGATACAACCTGACCATTGAAGACAATTGCGTCATCCACAAATATGTTCTGCTCGACGACCGCGGCGAGATCATCATCCACGCCGGCACTTCAGTCTCCGATTATGCCAACGTTTACTCCCATTCCCACGATCTCAATGACGGCATGATTGTGAGCAATCACAAAACCGAGATCGGTCCCAAGGCGCGCATCACTTATCACGCAACCGTGATGAGCGGGGTAAAAGTTGGCGAGCATGGCCTGGTTGGTTCGATGGGCGTCGCCTCAAAAGATGTCGACGACTATCACATCGTGGCGGGAATTCCGGCCAAGACCGTGAAGGTTAAGACCATCGCTCCCGACGCCAAAAAACTTGAGGGTGCCCCATCTTGAGCCGTATTGCGGGCGTGAGCCCGGCAGGCGAAATCCCGAGCGCAGCGAGGGACCCGGTCCCTTGGCTCGGGTTGGAGGTCGAGACGAAGCCTCGGAAGAAATTCCTGCTCAATCTCCCGCTGCCTTCGAGCGCCCGTGCGACGGGTCCGCTGAAGTGGCGGTATTCAAATCGACGAACAGCCGCGAATTGGGCTCGAATCCCACCGGATAGCAGTTGTTGTCTTCCGCATAGTTGCGGCAAGCGGAAGCAAATGGCTCGCGCTTGGGAGACTGTGCGTACTGCCAAACATCTGCAAACTTGATTCCGCTTTCCCAGGGCGACGGAGGACTGGCAGGAAAAGAACAACCCGGCGACGGGCCACACATATCATTGGCCACCCAAAAGACCACTTTCTGCTTCCCCGCAGCTTGCGCAATGTCATTCGCCGTGGTGATGGTCGCGCGACCTTCCTTCGCGGCTATGCCGGAGCAGTAGACTCCAGCGCGAAACTTGGAATTGTTCACCGTGTCTATCCAGTTCAGAAGATACTCGCGCTGCTCCGTGAGCAGGCGTCCGCCTTCCTCCTGGTCGAGAAAGATAATCGTTCCCGGCGGAAAGCCTTCCCCTTCGGCAGCCGCGACCGCCGCTTTGCCGTCGGCAATGCCCAGATCCTTCGCGTTGGGCCGTGCTTTGATCTGCGAATCGGTTCGCCCATTGAAGAGCACCAGGAACCCCAGCCCGGCAACCTCCACTGCGGCCCGTTTTCCTAACCAGGTGTTGTCGCTCTCCCCGGGAGGGTTGTTGAGCCAATAGCCGGTGTAAGCAAAGGTCTCCGCCAGCGAAGTCAGCAGTTCGTCCCCGGGGTACCGATTGCGGTCAAACCCCAGGTAATACCGGCCCTCCTGATGCCGGTGATCGCCGCCTGGTCCGATTGCTGAAGCCGCTGTCACCAGAAGGCAGCTTGCGAGAACTCCTAGCCCTCCGATCCGGGACAGTTTCACCATTTCCGCATTGTACCCACACCGTGTAGCACCACTTCAGCATCGGCTAGCCATCTTACTCAAAACTTACATCTTATGAATATTTCCGGGGCCGATTGGACGTATTCCGGTTTCAAGGCTAAACTTTTTGGGGTTGGTGGGCCACGATGTGTAGCATTAGACGTTTCTTCCTCGCCGCATTGTTTCTGTGCCTGTCCTCGCAATTCATGCGGGCTGCCGATGCGGCGTCTGCGAAAGAGACGCTCGAACCCGGAACGGTTCTCCACGTGCAGCTTGATGCCGATTCCAGGATGAAGCCTGGAGCCCCGGTTCGCGGCCACACACTGGAGCCGGTTTACGTTGCCAACCATCTCACCATCCCGCAAGGCGCGATCGTAACCGGGCAGGTGGTCGAGATCGTTCCTGCTTCCTCCAAGCGAAGAACTGCCGCGAAGCTGCAGGGCGATTTCACCCCGCTGCATGAGGCCCGCGTGCGCTTCGATCAGGTTCGAACTTCGGATGGCAACGAGTTTTCCATCGAAACCGCCCCCACTCAACAAGGCGTTCAGACGGTCCACATCGAAAGCCTGGGCTCAGCTTCCCGCCGTCCTTCATGGATGAAACGGCTGGTCGCCGACCTGAATGGCCGCAAGACTGCCGCCATCAATACCGTAAAAGCACCGGGCAAAGCTGATCGTTTGAAAAAATTCGCATACCACCAGCTGCCCTATCATCCCGAGACGGTCGATGCCGGACTGGAGTACAACGCTGAGCTGACGCAGACGGTGGCTATGCCGGTTGTTTCCTCCACTCCGGTCGCGGACAAGAAAAAACCGGGATTGGAAGAGCCCGCCCGCCTGCACGCGCTTTTGCTGACCGACCTGAATTCCAAAGATGCGCAGCGTGGCGTCCCGGTGACCGCCAGAGTCACCGAGCCTCTCTTTGACAAGCAAAACCAACTCGTCGTGCCCCAGGGGACGTTGCTTGTGGGATCCGTAACGCAATCCCTTCCCGCAGACAAGTGGGGCAAAAACGGCGTCCTGCGATTCGCTTTCCGCGAAATGCAATTTCCTGCCGGGTTCCAGCAGAGCATCCACGGCACCACCACCTCCGCTCAGACCGGCAGCGAGGCCAACGTCCAGATGGACGCCGAAGGAGGACTGCAAGCCAAAAACAACGGCCTTGCCGGTCCGCTGGTGATGGCTTTGATTTCAGCGGCCACGCTGCACGATGATGAGGCCACCGTCTTCTCTACCGGCGCCGCTAGCAACGGTTTTGGCCTGGTCACCCGCATCATCGGTATCGCCTCCGGCTCGCGTTATGTCGGAGCGGGCATAGGCCTGTTCGCCACCGGCCGCACTTTGTACATGCGTTTCATCGCGCGCGGCAGCAACGTGGAATTTCCGCACAACACCCGGATCGAGATTCAGGTGGATCCTGCGACTTCTCCGGCGCTGCACCTGCAGCAGAATCAGTGAGAATAAAGGTTCACTCTGACTGACAAGTTTCAGTCTGTCATCTTGAGCGAAGACGCGCTTAACCGATCCGCGTCCGAGTCGAAGGACCTTGCGTTTCGCGCGCCGGGGAAGAACGCCTTTTCATTTGGGAACTGACTCGAGCGTGTCCCCATTTCTAGCCTCCTTTTGGCTAACGTGGGAGGCCGAGGCGGAAGACTCGACAACTTCGCGAGCACCCATCCCCGCTGCACCCACGTGTTACCATCAACGGACTCGGATGAATCCACAGCGACTGGTTGAAATACTGTTCCAGGTCATTGCCTTTCTGTTTGCTATCAGCGTGCATGAGTCGGCGCACGCGTGGACGGCCAATCGCTGCGGCGATCCCACCGCCCGCATGCTGGGACGCATTACTTTGAACCCCATCAAGCACATCGACCCAATTGGCACTATCCTGCTGCCGGCTATTGCCATGATCAGCCACTTCCCCGTGATTGGCTGGGCCAAGCCCACTCCGGTGGACCCGCGCCATTTCAAAAATCCTGTACGTGACGATATTCTCGTCTCTCTCGCCGGCCCGATCAGCAATTTGATCGTCGCCAGCTTCGCCGTTCTGGGTCTGGCCCTGGTTGCCCTTTCCTCGCCCTTGGGACGCGCGCTGGTGCACGGCATCGCGCCGGAAACCAACTCGATTCTGATGCCCATCACCGTGCTGCTCTACGAATTCATGTACATCAACGTGCTGCTCGCGGCATTTAATGTCATCCCTATTCCGCCGCTGGACGGCAGCCACGTTCTCCGGCACATGTTGCCGGATGGAGCGCGCAGGATTTACGACACCATGGGCATCGCCGGGCTGGTGATATTGTTTCTGATAGGTGGACCTGTTATCCGTTTCCTGATGGCGCCGATCCTGACATTCTTCGCCGCTGTCCTCGCGAGACTCTAATGCCCGAGATCAACAAAAAAGGCCGCGTGTTGAGCGGCATGCGGCCGACTGGAAAATTGCACCTGGGCCACCTGGTGGGCGCGCTCGAAAACTGGGCCAGGCTGCAACGTCAGTACGAATGCTATTACTTCGTCGCCGACTGGCACGCCCTCACGACCGACTACGCCGACACCTCACGCATCAAGCAAAGCATTGTGGAAATGATGGTCGACTGGCTGGCCTCCGGGCTCGATCCCGACGAATCCACCCTCTTTCTACAGTCGCACGTTCCGCAGCATGCCGAGCTTCACCTGCTGCTCTCGATGATTACGCCGCTGGGCTGGCTGGAGCGCGTTCCTACATACAAAGAGCAGCGCGAGAATATCAAGGACAAGGATCTCGGCACCTACGGCTTTCTCGGATATCCGGTCCTGCAATCAGCGGATATCCTCATCTATCGCGGCGATTATGTCCCCGTGGGTGAGGACCAGGTCCCGCATGTGGAACTGACACGCGAGATCGCCCGCCGCTTCAATCAGTTTTACGGCGGTGTCTTTCCCGAGCCGCAGCCGCTTCTGACTCCCGCCGCCAAGCTTCCCGGCACGGACGGCCGCAAGATGTCGAAGTCCTACAACAACGCCATCCTGATCAGCGATCCAGAGCCCGTCATCCGGCAGAAGTTGAAGCCCATGGTCACCGATCCGGCCCGCGTGCGGCGCACCGATCCCGGCAATCCTCATGTCTGCCCTGTCTACGCGTTGCATGAGATCTTCAGCAGCAGAGAAACGATCCACAATGTGGAAGTGGGTTGTACCACCGCAGGCATAGGCTGCCTGGACTGCAAAAGCTGGGTCGCCGACGCCATCGTCGACAGGCTCAAGCCCATCCAGGAGCGGCGCCAGAAATACGAGCAGAATCCTAAGCTGGTGTGGGATATCCTTGAGGCGGGATCGGAACGCGCCGGCATGGCAGCGGAAGTCGTTATGTCCGACGTGCGTGAGTCCATGAACTTCTCCCACGATTACCAGGCGCCACTCGCTGAGGAGCAGCAGAGCAAGAGTTAATGTCGGAAAACCTCCACAATTCGTCGGAGCATGCTGGCGTCGCCGCAAAAGCAGCGGGGCCTCAATCCTTGAATAAGCCTGGCGTCGTTGGTGCACCTGAGAAGTCCGGCAGTCGCCAGGAATTCCCTTTTGCTATCACTCTCGGCGATATCTACGACGGCCCCCTCGACCTGCTGCTTGATCTCATTCGCAAGCAGGACATCGACATTTACGACATCCCCATCGCCCAAATCACGGCACAGTACCTGCACTACGTGGAGCGGATGCGCGAACTGGATGTGAACCTGGCGGCAGAGTTCATCTACATGGCGTCGGTGCTGATCCAGATCAAGAGCCGGCTTTTGCTGCCGCGGGATCCCGACGCCCCGGAAACTTTGGAAGACGATCCGCGCAATGAACTCGTGCAGCGGCTGCTGGAGCACGAAAAATTCAAGATGGCCGCGCAGATGCTCTTGCAGCGCCAGCAAATTGAGAACGCGGTCTGGACAAATCCCGCGCTGAAGGAATTTCACGATGCGGAAGGTACCGAGGCCGAGCTTGCTGCCGATGTCGTTGACCTGGTCCGCACCTTCCAGCAGATCCTGGAGCGCGCCAGGCAGCGCCCAGTCCTGCAGGTGGATGAAGAAACCGTCACCGTCGGTCAGATGATTGATTATTTCCGCCGCCGGCTGATGCTCGAAGACAAGCCGGTCCGGCTCAAGCAGCTGTTGCGCAGCGTGAATTCGCAACGCACTTTGATTTGCGCTTTCCTGGCGCTGCTCGAGCTGGTGCGGCTGCAGGCCATCCTTCTGCGCCAGGAACGCTCCTTTGGAGAGATTCTGGTGAAGAAAAGCGCACATTTCGAGAGTGTGCTCAGCCAGGAGGCCGCAGTCCGCGATGATTGGCGCTGATGGCAGAACCCAAGCTCGTGTGCGAACGGACGTCTCGTCCGTTCAGGTCGAGGAGCAGCCTCGACGGAATCACTGAGGATCAGCAGAGTGTTTACGAGTTAAACAAAGCGATGTCACTTAAAGGGAAACTTGAAGCCATCATCTACGCAGCCGAGGAACCGGTATCGCTGGAGCAGCTCGCAGCCGTCCTTCAGCAAGACGTGATTGCCGAGCAGAATCTGGCCTCCGAAGCCGATGCCTCTACACTGTCCGCAGTGAAGAGCCGCCTCAGCGCTTTAGCCGACGAACTGATTGCGGAATATTCCAGCTCCGATCGTGGGATGGAGATTCGCATGGTCGCCGGCGGCTACCGAATGGCCACCAAGCCGGAACACCACGACGCGGTGCGTGGTTTCGCTAAGAGCCTGAAGCCGCCGATCCGGCTGTCGCTGCAAGCGCTGGAGACGCTGGCCGTCATTGCCTACAAGCAGCCGATTACCGCGCCCGAGATTCAGGAAATCCGCGGCGTTGACTCCAGCGGCGTACTGGCCACACTCTTGGATCGCAAGCTCATCACCACCGCGGGACGAAAGGCTGTCATCGGCCGCCCCATCCTTTATAAGACCAGTAAGGATTTCCTGCTTCGCTTCGGCTTGAAGGATGTCAGCGAGCTGCCCAGCATCGAAGAATTCGAAAAGCTCATCGCCAACGAGGTCCAGGGCGAGATGTTTGCCAATCCGCACGGTACGGAGACAACCCAGACTCATTCATCAAGCTCCGAACCGAGAGCTACGACCAGCGAACACGAACAGCAGCCAGAGTCCGCCGAATTGCATCGACATTAGATACTGTCACTGAATTAACGGCCCTCGGCTCACCTATCCATGCAAGAGCGTCTGCAAAAGATTATCGCCGCTGCCGGAATCGCTTCCCGCCGGCATGCGGAGAAGCTCATCGAGGGAGGCCAGGTCAGCGTCAACGGAAGAGTCGTCACCGAGCTGGGCACAAAAGCCGACCCGCAACATGATCACATTCGCGTTTCCGGCAGGCTGCTGAAACCCTCCGAAACCCACGTGTATCTTCTGGTCAACAAGCCCAAAGGTTATGTAACCACGGTTTCTGATCCCGAGGGCCGCCCCACTATCATGGACCTGTTGCGCGGCGTGAAAGCGCGCGTCTATCCCATCGGCCGCCTCGACTACCTCAGCGAAGGCCTGGTCCTCATGAGCAACGATGGAGCTTTAGCCCAGAAGCTGATGCACGCCAGTTCGCATGTGCCGAAGACTTACCTGGTGAAGGTCAGCGGCGAGCCATCGGCTGAGGCCATCGAAAAGCTCCGCCGGGGAGTCACCCTGCGCCCTCTCCAGGCACGTCCCGGCGAAAAGAAGCGGGCATCAGAAGCTCGCGCCATCAGAACTGCTCCAGCAAAAATTCGTCAGGCGCGCGAGGGCGCGAATCCCTGGTACGAAGTCACGCTCATCGAGGGGCGCAACCGGCAAATTCGTCGTATGTTCGAAGAGATCGGACATCACGTGGAAAAAATCAAGCGTATCCGCTACGGCCCACTGGAACTGGACGTCGAACCAGGCAGATTCCGCGAGCTCAGGCCGGCAGAAGTCGCTCGGCTGAGAAGCATGATTCGCGCGGCTTGAGAGGCTGAGGACAAATCCGCCACTTGTGGAGCGTTTTGAAGGAGACGGCCTTCAGGCCGTCCCTGGCGCTGCGAACTCAGTCCGGCGTGAGCCGCTGAGGAAAACCATCCCTCGCAGAGACGCCTTTTCCGCAACCTGTTAGAGGGCCAGGCAGAATCAAAATACCCGGCTGTGATACAAACAACAATGGCATGAGCAAATTCGATCATCTCGTCCCTGGGCACATTCGCGGTATGGGTGAGTATGTGCCGGGCAAGTCAGTCCGGCAGGCGGAGACGGAGAGCGGCGTTACCTGCATAAAACTGGCTTCCAACGAAAACCCGTTTGGGCCTTCTGCGCTGGCGCTGGAGGCGATCCGCCAGGCTTCGACCGAGGTTCATCTCTATCCCGAAGCCGACACCGCCGCCTTGAGGCATGTGTTGGCAGCTAAGCACGATATGGATTTTACCCAGGTCCTGGTGACCGCGGGATCAACTGCATTCCTGCACATCCTTTGTCGCGCTCTGCTCGCTCCTGGACTGAACGCCATCACCAGCGAACGCTCCTTCATGCAGTACCCTATCGTGACGCAAGCCGCCGGAGGCAAGCTGATTCGCGTTCCGATGAAAAACGATGGCTTTGACCTCAAGGCAATCCGGGCCGCGGTGGACGCCGACACGCGCGTGATTTTCATCGCCAACCCCAATAACCCCACCGGCTCCATGCTCCCTCCCAGCGAGATCGAAGAGTTCCTCGATACCCTGCCGGCTCACGTCCTGACCGTGCTGGACGAAGCCTATTCAGATTTTGCAAGCCATTTCGCTGCTCAGCGCGGCGTGGAGTATTCGCGTTCGCTGGAATATGTTCGCGCGGGACGGCAGGTGGTGGTCTTGCGCACCTTCTCCAAGGCGCACGCGCTGGCAGGAGCGCGCATCGGCTATGGCTTCGCGCATGCCGAACTGATCTATTACCTCTCCCGCATCAAGCCCGTTTTTTCTGTTACCTTCATCGCGCAGGCTGCAGCCCTGGCGGCAATGCGTGACCACTCCCATATTCAGAAAGCGGTGGAGAACAATTCTTATGGCGCGCAAGAACTCACTGCCCGGATGAGTGAACTTGGCCTTCGCGTGCTGCCTACCTGGGCTAACTTCCTCTATGTGGATGTCGGCGAGGATGCCGCGCAATTCGCCCGGCGCCTGGAATTGGAAGGCGTGATTGTGCGTCCCCTGACCGGAACCTGGGGATGTCCGCATGCTGTGCGCATTACCATCGGCACACCCCAGCAGAATCAGGTTCTATTGGGAGCCCTGAAAAAAGTGGTGGCCGTCGGCACGGTCAGCAACCGACGATAACTTGCAGATTTGGAACTTAGAGTCGAAAGAATCAGCCCACTTTCGAATTCCTACGCCTTTTTCACTCACACATGCTGATCGTTAGAGTGGTGCCTGTTCCAGCGGGACAATGAAGTGAATACCAGCGACTTGCTTTCCCTGAAGACGCGCATCATTGGTAACGAAAAGGTCTGTTCGCGCTGCGGCTGCGCAAGACAACTGGATGGCGTCGGGCCCGCGCAGCGCCCGATCGCGTCGGATGGAAGCATAGATCTTGGCGGCATTCTGATCGAAAGGTATCACCAGCGACGAGCTTGCGATCGCCTCCTCATACTTTGTGCAAAGCTCCAGATCACCCGCTTCCAAAGGTTTCACAAGAATTTCTCCCAGAGTCAGCGTGGAGGTCAGCAATCGATCTCCACGTGCCAGCATCCTTGTACGCAGGCTCGCCGCAGCTTTCGACAGTTCTCCAAAGTCCTCGAAAAGATAAATGAAAATGTTGGTGTCCCAGAAAATGCGGCTCATTCCCAGCCTTCTCGCAGCCGGCATACGTACTCATCGGCGTGTTCTTTCGCCCAGAGCCGTTTGCCAGAACCGCGCAGGCTTAACAAGGGATCCTCCTGCCGGCTCTTAGTGGCAGCGGCCGAAGACCACGCACGGTACCAGGCCAATAACCCGCTATACCTGGGGGGCAAGTCCTCTCTGGAGGGCATGATCTTCGATCCCTCGCGCTGCGGATGATAGGAATCGCTCTCCCGAAAAATCCGCCGACGGCCTGGTGCCGTCTCAAAAAGCATGCGGTAGCGGCCAGGATTGGGAGGGCGATTGGCCACACAATGCTGAACCACATGAACGTAGAATCCGGATCGAAGGTGGCGGGTCAATCCCTCTTTTCGTGCCCGCTCCATGACCTCCTCGATTGTAAAGTCCAATCGGTTTGGATGCTCTCGATGAAGTAATGCCATGATGATCCAAACTTCATCCGCAATCTTGAGCCGTGCCTTAGGGGCAACCGTCGCCATAGAACTTCCGTTCAATTCCTATATTCAAAGTATACCAAGTATTACATGTTATTCAAAGTAGTGGCTCACTCCGCAGGTTAGCGCCGAACTGCATGGCAGCGAACCGAGGCAGCCAGTTGAATGCCAAGTGCTGAATGGTTAGCGGTAACTGCTGAGTGCTCGCTCCTATGCCGTCTGCCCCATGCCATGCACCTTGGTCTCCGTGCTTAGCAATGGCAACCGGGCGGCCCCGTACAAGCCCGCATCGCTTCCCAGCAAAGCGCGGGTGATGATGGTCTGCTTCAGCTTGGGGGCTGGTCCCGCGGTGATTTTTGCGGCTGCGCCTTTGGGCTCGGCTTCTGACGGTGGTGCGGTTGCGGCGTACACCATCGAACGCTTGCGCGCTTCGTCGAACAGCGCTGGAGCGAAGGCCTCCCATGCATTCGAAACCCCTCCCCCGATCACGTACATGTGAAGATTGAAGGCGTTGACCAGATCGGCCATCAGGATGCCCAGCGCCCATCCCACCTGATGGAAGATTGCCTTAGCCGCTTGATCGCCTTCCAGGGCGAGATTGAAAATCGCCTTGGCATTGAATTCCACGTCGGGTCCCTGGCTCAGTTGCACGATTTCGGTGGGCTTGCCGCTGGCGACTGCTTCCCGTGCCATGCGCAACACCGCCTTCGCGGAGGCATACTGCTCAACACAACCGGTATTTCCGCAGCCGCACTGCGGTCCATTGGGATCAACGGTCATGTGACCGAACTCGCCGGCCATTCCCGTCATACCGTGCCAGATCTGGTTGCGCAAAACCACGCCGCCACCCACGCCGGTTCCCAGTGTGATCATGCACATATCGTCCATGCCGCGCGCCGCCCCCAGCCAGTTTTCGCCCAGCGCGGCTGCGTTGGCGTCGTTTTCCAGGATGACTGGCGCTCCCAACCGGCGCTCGATTTCCTCTTTCACCGGATAGTTGTGCCAGCCAGCTAGATTCGGCGATTCCCGTATCATCCCGGTGCGCTTGTCAATAATGCCCGGCACACCAATTCCCACCCCCACCAGTTGAGCTGACTTCTGAAACTTGCCGGAGAGTGTGCGGATGGCTTCGCACATTTCATCGATCACAAAGTCCCGCCCCTTGGACACGTGGGTGCCGGTGGTGACTTTCTCCAGCAGGTTTCCCTCACCATCGACGGCGGAAATTCGCAGGTTCGTGCCACCAAGATCCACGCCGATCGCGAAGCTCTTCATAGCGCGGAGCCTAGCATTTTCCGGCCCAGGATGGCGAATTCTTGCGCCCACGACCATCCACCACAAAGGACGCGCGGGAAATGGTCGTGTCCCCACTACCTCTGGCACTTCGGGCAATAATGCGCGCTGCGGCCCGCGATCACAACACGCTTGATCGGCGCCTTGCAAACCTGGCAGGGCTGGCCTTCGCGCCCATAAACACGATGATGGAACTGGAAACGGCCGCGCTGTCCGTCCGCGTCCACGTAGTCGGATATCGACGAACCGCCGGCGCGAATCGCCTGCTTAAGCACGCTCCTTAACGATGTATGCAGCTTCTTCAACTCTGCGCGGCTCAGCGACGCCGCCCGCCGCCTCGGCCGGATTCCACCCCGCGACAGCGCTTCATCGGCGTAGATGTTCCCCACACCGCTGAGCAGTTTCTGATTAAGCAGCGCACTTTTGATAGGCGTCTTTCGTTTGCGGAACAAAGCTGCGAAGCTCTCGAATGCAATATCCAGCGGCTCAGTGCCGGGAGCCGCGAAACTCTCGCGCCCCACCGCCAGCCTCCCGAAGCGCCGCGGGTCGACGAATCGCAATTCCCTTCCCGACGCCAGCTTCGCGATCAGGTGCGTGTGTTTCTCGATTTCAGCGGCTGGATCCGTGACGAGCACACTCCCCGTCATGCCGAGATGAATGATCCACTGCCCCTTCTGCATCACGTGAGCACTGTTCTTGTCCACGGAAGACCTTCTCCCCGCTCCCGCCTCTACCCGATCCGAAGACGCCAGGTCGATCACCAGATGCTTTCCCACCCTCC
>DASPRM010000017.1 GCA_035624455.1 Terriglobales bacterium | reverse complement strand
GCAATGTCGCGTTCGTTGGCTCCTTACCGGTAGAAGTCTTGATGAAGTCTGCTCCCGCCATCATCGCAACCAGGCTGGCGCGCGCCACATTGCGCAGGGTAAGCAGGTCGCCGGTGCCGAGGATCACTTTCATGTGAGCCCGGCCGCACGCTTCTTTGAAGGTTGCGATCTCATCGTAAAGTGCTTGCCATTTTCCCCCAAAGACGTGAGCGCGGGTAATGACTACATCGATCTCCTGCGCGCCTGCTTCCACTGAACGGCGGATTTCTGCTACCCGCTCGGCCAGAGGAGAAAGGCCGGTGGGAAAACCTGTGGACACGGCGGCCACTAGAATTCCCGATCCCTCCAGAGCGCGCAATGCGGTTTCGACAAATGAGTGGTAGACGCAAACTGCGGCGACCTTTAGTCCCAGTTTCTCGATCCCGAGTTGGTTTACCAATGTCTGCTGGAGGGGCTGGCGCGCCTTGGCGCAGAGCCGGCGCACACGCTCATCAGTATCATCCCCGGAGAGGGTGGTGAGGTCCATGCAGGATATAGCGCGTAACAGCCAGGCAGCCTGCCACTCCTTCTTGACCGTACGCCGGGTGACCAGTGTCTGGGCACGACGCTCTACCGCGCTGGTGTTTACGCGAACGTCCCGAAGCCAGTCGAGATTGAGCGGGACGCCAATGTTGGCGTGCAACGGCCGGCCCGACAGAGTTGCGATGGCAGCACTGATTCGCGACTCCAGGGCCTCTAGCGGAGCGCCGGCTGGTCGCCCGCCGACGCCTTCCCGTGGTTCATTTTTTACTGCCATGGCGCTTCCTCGAGGCGGTTCGGATGCGTATTCTCGATGGGGAACGCTCCGAATCCGGCTCCCCTTGTGGCCGAAATCGGTTGGATCTACAAAGAATAGATGGATCTACAAAGAATAATAGTGCAGTTTTGTCAGGCGCGCAGCCTGGTTCAGGCGGACAGTACCTGTCCGTTCTCCACTTTGAGGTGCCGGATGCCCGCTTGGCCGGCGATCACCAAATCGGTCGTCAGACCCAGAAATAAGCCATGCTCGACGATTCCTGCCTGAGCATTGAGCTTTCCTGCCAATTCATGCGGGTTACGAATAGGACCAAAATTGCAGTCCACGATCAGGTTCCCAGAGTCGGAGAGGTATTGCGAGCCATCCTGGTTTTTTCGGACGGAAGCACGAGCTCCCAATGATTCCAGAAACCGCTGCTGCGACCGCCAACCGAATGCGAGAACCTCGACCGGGAGAACGAATTTGGTGCCGAGGCAGGGAGAGAGCTTACTTTCATCGACCACGATGATCTCCCGGCGGCACGCCTGAGCCACGATCTTTTCGCGCAACAGAGCGCCACCGCCGCCCTTTATAAGATTCAGTTGGGGATCAACTTCATCAGCGCCGTCAATGGTCACGTCCATCTGGTTCGGCATGGCTTCATCCATCATAGGGATACCCAGCCGCTTAGCTTCCTCCCAAACTTTCTGTGAGGTGGCGAAGCCAACCAAGCCCTTCAACTTGCCTCCCGCAAACAGTTGCGCAATCAATCGCGTGGCGAAAATCGCGGTTGAGCCGGTCCCTAGCCCGACCGCCATGCCCGGCTGCACAAAGCGGACTGCATATTCGGCTGCCTGTTGCTTGAGTCTGTTCTGGAGGTCGGTTTCATCGACAGAACTTGGGTTGCTCATTGGGTTCGCTTTCTGAAGGCGCTCTTTCTCACCCTCCGCCAAAAGAGGGCGGAAAGGTGGGGCACCCCCCTCTATCTTTAATTCCTTGCAGTGGGCTGCAGACGCATCAAGCATTCAACATTCAATGACGTTCAGCGCCAGTCCGGCCAGGGAAGTCTCCTTGTAACGGGACTGCATATCAAGTCCGGTTTGATACATGGTCTGTATCACCTGGTCGAGTGAGACTTTGTGGTCGCCCGTCTCTCGCATAGCAATACGGCAGGCATTGATCGCTTTCACCGCGCCCATGGCATTGCGCTCGATACACGGTATCTGTACCAGCCCGCCGATGGGATCGCAAGTCATTCCCAGGTTGTGTTCCATCCCGATCTCGGCGGCGTACTCGACCTGCATGTTGGTGCCATTCAGTGCGGCGACCAAGCCACCCGCCGCCATCGAACAGGCAACTCCTACTTCTCCCTGACAGCCTACCTCGGCACCCGAGATGGATGCGTTTTCCTTGTAGAGGATGCCGATGGCACTCGCCGTGAGCAGATAGCGGAATATTCCTTCCTGCGAGCCACCCGGAATAAAGCGAAGATAGTACCGCCCTACGGCAGGAATAATGCCGGCGGCTCCGTTGGTGGGCGCCGTGACCACACGGCCACCCGCCGCATTCTCCTCATTTACCGCCATGGCGAAGGCGTTCACCCAGTCCAGCGGTGCCAGCGGATCATTGGTGCTATGCGCTGCCAGCTTACGAGCCAGTTGAGGCGCTCTTCTCTTCACGTTCAGCCCACCAGGCAGAATGCCCTCAGTGCGGAGGCCTCGGTCGATGCACTCCTCCATGGTTTGATGGACTCGCGTTACATGATTGCGAATGTCGGACTCCAGCCGCCAAGCCTTTTCATTAGCCAGGGCAATCTGCCAAATGGGCAGCCGCGTCTCTTCTCCGATACGAAGCAGGTCTGCGGCGCTGGCAAAAGGATGGGGCACTGCGGGACGCTCTTCGTTCGAAGTGGTAGTGTCGCCTTCACGGCTGATGAACCCACCGCCCACAGAATAGTAGATCTGAGTATCGACGACCTGGCCACGGCCATCGAACGCGGTGAAGCGCATGGTATTGGAGTGGCCGGGGTGTGTCTCGGTCTTGCGAAACAGCAAGTCCAGGTGCGGCTGAAACGGGATCGGCTGGCGGCCCAGCAGGGGGAGCGAACGATCCTCTTGGACCTGGCTGACTCTGGATTCGATGGTCTCGGGGTCAATCTCATCCGGCACCTCCCCCATTAACCCAAGCATGATGGCCCGATCCGTGCCGTGACCCTTGCCTGTGAGAGCCAGCGAGCCGTACAGGTCGATGCTAATCCTATGGAGCCGGGACAGTTCTCCCCGGCGGTCGATTGCGGCCACAAAATCCCGGGCGGCGCGCATAGGACCGACGGTATGCGAACTGGAAGGACCTATGCCGACCTTGAAAATTTCAAAAATGCTGGTCTTCACAGAATGTCCTATCCGAAACCCATCATTACAAATTCGAGTCCTCCCGCTGAGATTTAACCCAGAGGACTACAAAGTTAGTGTAACCCCTTGAAAAACTGTTCTGTGGTAATCTCTGCCCGATTGGCGCGAAGGATTGGCTACAGAAAACACCGTATAGACAGTTCGGGTACGACCGAAACTAAACTGCATAAGCCTCAGTACGAGTTTTCTTCAGTTTTGGTGATCATGGAGGGGTTCATACCCCTATCGTCGGAGGCTGGCCGGGCGAGCGGTCAGGTCGCACTGGTCCTGCGCGAAGATGGAGGTTGATATGAGCGCGCTTCGCATTCTAGTTGCAGATGACCATGAGATTGTACGGCGAGGTTTGTGCGCGATTTTGCGGGGGCACGCAGGATGGGAGGTTTGTGGGGAAGCTGGCGATGGGGAGGAAGCGGCACAAAAGGCCCACGAACTGCGGCCAGACATAGTGATCCTGGACATCGGCATGCCCAGGGTCAACGGCTTGGAGACCACGCGACAGATTCTGCAGGATCGTCCGACACAGAAGGTTCTGATTCTCACGGTAAGCGATTCGGAACAGGTAGTGCACGAGGTCTTAAAAGCGGGCGCCCGGGGATATGTGCTCAAGTCAGATGCAGGGCGCGAATTGGCGGCTGCGGTCGAGGCGCTGCAATGCGATCGCACCTATTTCACTTCCCGCGTGGGCGAATTGGTGTTGGATTCCTTTCTTAACAAAGGACGGCTTGCTTCCAGAGAAATGTCAATTCCCGGCCTGACTGCGCGCGAACGGGAAATCGTCAAATTGTTGGCAGAAGGAAAGACCTCTAAAGAGGTGGCTGCCACTCTGGGAATGTCGGTGAAGACGGCAGAAACCCATCGCGGCAATCTCATGAGAAAGCTCAAGCTCCATTCCGTCAGCGAGTTGGTGCTTTATGCGGTGCGGAATGGCATAGTTCCGACAAAGCCCACCGGCGACGGCACAGGTATTTCTGCCGCCTAGCCGGGGGTATTCTCAATCCGATTCGTCGAGGATCGACGGCTGTCAGTCCGGTGGGCGAGGCAGGCAGCGTTGCTGACAGCTTTCTTGTCGAAATCTGGGGAGGAGTCCGCAATTGCCATCTTCAATCCTGATCGTCGATGATCACGAGGTGGTGCGCCAGGGATTGCGGATGATTTTGGGGTCGCGTAAGGACTGGAAGATTTGCGGTGAGGCTTCCGATGGGGAAGAGGCGATCGCCGCCGCCGGAGCGACGAACCCCGATGTGATCATCATGGACATCACCATGCCGAAGATGAACGGCCTGGAGGCGGCTCAGAAAATTTCCAAACTCAATCTGAAGTCACGGGTGCTGATTTTTACTATGCATGATTCCCATAGCCTGGTGCTTGCCATCCGCCAGGCTGGGGCCCGCGGTTATGTTTTGAAATCGCACGCCGCGCGTGACCTGATCCACGCGGTGGAAGCAGTATTGGCGGGAGGCACATTCTTCCGTAGTGAGCAGGCTTCGGCAGCCGAAATCTCAAGACCGGTATCCGATATGAAGCGGGCCTGATTCCATGCGGTTTGCATGCGGCCTGACGATATGCAAGCCTGTCCAATCTAGAGACGCTTTCGCAGGTACCAGAGCAGAACCGAACTCCCCAACCAAGTTAACAATGCAGCGCTCAGGACCACCCAAGGTCTGGAATGAGTCATCCCCAGCCAAACAATTACGGCAAATATCAGCAGGCCCAAAGTCCCGATTGCGGTGCCTGCAGCTTCGACACTGACTGCCTCTTTCGCCCGAATGATACCGTTGAGGCCCAAGCGCTGGCTTTTTCTGCTTTTGGTGTTTCTCCAGCAGCGTGGCACTGGCTGGGAAAATCGCCGGAAATGCCAGAAACAGGCCCCCAATTGTGGGGCCCCATAGCTTGGCGATAATACCGGCTGCAGCAGTGATTGATCCGCCAAAGATGAATCGCACCGCATATTCGTACCATTTAGTTCGTCTTAGAGCGGAAGGGTTAAAGGTGACTTTCATCTGTTGCTACCTCAGCCAGATCCACCATAGGCAGCCGGCAGTTGCCAGCCACAACAGAATGGACAGAGAAGCAACCAGCCACACGGGTGGCTTGTAGTGCATGAGGCCCCAACTGACCCACGAGGCGTAAATGAAGAAAGCCGCAGCTCCTAAAACCATTGAGCGAGCTTCGATGGCGACGTAAGATTGTCCTTGTTTTGCGACTGTGAGGCCCAGCGTGGCTAAAGCAACGGAAGGAGCGGCCCCAAAGAGCCCTGCAAAGCTTTTCGGTTTGAACAGATCGCCCAGAACCGCGAACAAAGAAACAACTACGCCGCCAATAACAAACCGAACTAGAATATCTGTCATTCCGAGCGGGCCAGATCCTTCACACCTCAGCTACTCTGACTGCGATCTGGCACAAAGAGTTGTTCCAAAACCGGAAAACCCTGATCGAAGGCCCCAGGTAGGAACGCGTGGTAGCGTCGAAGTTGGTCATCTTCAGTGAGATACTGTTGTGCCGCGAAGTTTTGAATGATTGCTGCCCGTCTCGGGCACGTTAGGCAAATTGACCATCTCAGATCTATTAACGCTCTTGTAATCAGAATTCGAAACACTAGCCTGACACACAATCTGACCGATCGAACCGAGGATTTATATGACTACAGCACTCGCGAATGGCACTGTTGCAGTTGCCGCCAGCCCCGCTCACCAGCCACTTTCACCGGAAGAACTGCGAAAGATGAACGCTTACTGGAGCGCGGCCAATTATCTCGCCGTCGGCCAAATCTACCTTCTTAAGAATCCGCTACTGCGCGAGCCACTCCGTCTGGAACACATCAAACCCAGACTCCTGGGGCACTGGGGTACGACTCCAGGACTGAATTTCATTTATGTGCACTTCAACCGGCTGATAAAAAAATTGGACCTGGACGTGATCTACATTACCGGTCCGGGGCACGGCGGTCCGGGTTTGGTAGCGAATACCTACCTGGAAGGCACTTACAGCGAAGTGTATCCCAGAATTTCACAAGACGAAGAGGGCATGCAGCGGCTCTTCAAGCAGTTCTCATTCCCCGGAGGAATTCCCAGCCACGTTGCCCCGGAGACTCCTGGCTCGATACATGAGGGTGGTGAGCTTGGGTATGCGATCTCGCATGCTTATGGGGCTGCATTCGACAATCCCGACCTGCTGGTTTGCTGCGTGGTCGGCGATGGCGAGGCGGAAACCGGCCCGCTTGCGAACAGTTGGCTATCGAACAAATTCCTGAACCCTGCTCGCGATGGCGCGGTGCTGCCGATCCTTCACCTCAATGGTTACAAGATCGATAATCCGACGATTTTCGGTCGCATGAGTGACCAGGACCTTACCCATGTCTTCCGAGGCTTTGGTTATAACCCGTATTTCGTCGAGGGCTATGAGCCAGAAGCCATGCATCAGCTGATGGCAGCCACGCTGGATACGGTGATTGCCGAGATTCACTCCGTTCAGAAAGAATTTCGCGAGCATCCACCGGAGACCGCACCTGTCTGGCCGATGATCGTGCTGCGCACTCCCAAGGGATGGACCGGTCCCAAGATAGTGGACGGACAGCCGGTGGAAGGTACCTGGCGGGCCCACCAGGTCCCCTTGTCGGGGTTGGCCACAAATCCGGAACACCTGCGGCAACTGGAAGAATGGATGAAGAGCTACCGTCCGGAGGAGCTCTTTGATGAGAATGGCACGCTGATTCCCGAGCTTCGCGAACTTGCGCCCAAAGGTCAGCGGCGCATGGGAGCCAATCTCCACGCCAATGGAGGTGTGCTGCTCAAAGATCTTCACATGCCGGATTTTCGCGACTACGCGGTTCCAGTAAACAGGCCCGGAGTGGAAAGCGCCGAAGCTACGCGCGTGCTGGGCGGGTTCTTGCGAGACGTGATGAAACTCAACCTGGACTCGCGAAATTTCCGGGTGATGGGTCCCGATGAGACCTCCTCCAATCGGCTAAGTGCGCTATACGAGGTCACCGATAAGGTTTTCATGGAACCTCGCTTGCCGGTGGATGTTCACCTGTCCACCAACGGCCGTGTCATGGAAGTCCTAAGTGAGCACATGTGCCAGGGCTGGCTGGAAGGATATCTGCTGACAGGACGCCACGGTTTCTTTTCCTGCTACGAGGCGTTCATTCACATCGTGGACTCGATGTTCAACCAGCATGCCAAGTGGCTCAAGGTCACACGGGATATTCCCTGGCGCCGTCCCATCGCTTCGCTCAACTACCTGCTTACCTCGCATGTCTGGCGGCAAGACCATAACGGCTTCACTCACCAGGATCCGGGGTTCATAGACCATGTAGTGAATAAGAAGGCGGATATCGTTCGCATATACCTCCCGCCGGACGCCAATACGCTGCTGTCGGTGGCGGATCACTGCCTCCGCAGCCGTCACTACGTCAATGTCATCGTTGCCGGGAAACAACCAGCTTTGCAATACCTCGATATGGGCGCGGCCATCGAGCACTGCACGACTGGAATTGGCATTTGGGAGTGGGCCAGCAACGACCAGGGAGGTGAGCCCGACGTCGTAATGGCATGCGCGGGCGACATTCCTACGCTGGAAACTCTCGCCGCCGTTGATTTGCTCCGTCGGCATTTTCCCGATATTAAGATCCGGGTAGTGAACGTGGTCGACCTCATGACCATCCAACCCGCCAGCGAGCATCCGCATGGCCTCTCGGACAAGGAGTTCGACTCGCTGTTTACGACCGACAAGCCGGTCATCTTCGCCTATCACGGATATCCCTGGCTTATCCACCGGCTCACCTACCGCCGAACGAATCACGACAATCTGCATGTGCGTGGATATAAGGAGGAGGGAACCACCACCACTCCTTTCGACATGACTGTGCTCAATGATCTGGATCGCTTTCACCTGGCAGGCGACGTGGTGGACCGCGTGCCACGCCTGCAACGCATGGGAGCACACTTCAAGCAGTTATTGCGCAATAAGCTGCTGGAACACAAGAAGTACATCGCCCAGTATGGTGACGATATGCCAGAGATCAAGGATTGGACCTGGCCGCACTAGCCGTGAAGATGCTTGTTCTCAACTCGGGCTCGAGCAGCCAGAAATGCGCTCGTTTGCAGTTCATGGCAGCCGAGGGGCATCCGCCTGCTCCGCTGTCGGCGACGGCGGTGGAATGGCCGCAGGACATGACCATCCCATGATCAAACGCCCCGATGAGAAGGTCCAAGGCACCGTGCTTCGTCGATGGGAATGACGAAGCGTAATTAATAAGTCGTGACGCGATATTTGTGTTACCGATAGTATTAGCACTGTCGATGACCGCATAACCATTATTGATACCGGCAATCAAAAGAATCCATGCGGATTCTTCATCATCTATTTACCTGGATTGGTCTAATCTAATGACAACTTTTATTCGTAATGACAATGCAGTTGAAGGACGAGTGTTTTCATCGGAGACGAACTTAGAAAGTGCGGGTCCAATGATCGATAGAAATCACAATCGGAAGCGCTACATTCTCGCCAGCGACTTCGACCAGACGTTGAGCTTCAACGACTCTGGTTACGTGCTAAGCGAAATGATCGGCATCCCTCCGACTGAATTTGAGCGACTGGCAGGAGGCATGGCCAAGCTGAACCTGGTGCAGCAGGGTGGAGAATTAGCTTACCTGCTGTTGCATGATCCTGAATTCAGGTCGCGTGTGCGCAAGGAGCATCTCTACGAAGTCGGAAAGCGAGTGCGGCTAAAGCCGAACATCGATCTGCTTCACCAGTTTCTTTCGCGGGAGGTTGACGGCTATCACTTCGATTTTTACGTGATATCTGCGGCTCCGGTGGAGGTGATCCGTGCGGCCCTGGAAAACATTATTCCCGCGGATCACATCTACGGCACGCAATTCAAATACAGTGCCACGGGAGAGATCGAAGCCATTCAGCAGGTGACGGCGGGTTACGGAAAGGTGGCAGTGCTGGACAGCCTGCAGGCCACGTTGAAGACGGGGCCGGATCGCATCATCTACGTTGGCGATGGCAGTTCCGATATCCACGTGATGTTGCACGTGAACCGGCGAGACGGTTTCACGATCGCAGTTTCGGAGAACAAATTCATCGCTCCGATCGCCAAGCGCTCGATTCTCAGCGAGAACGCGATGGCGATCGCAATTCCGATCCTGGAAGAAATTGTGGGTTGGGAACGCACTCAGATCCGCGAAGTGTTCGAGGAGAAAGGCTTCCTCATCCAGGAATGGGACAAAGTACAAACCGATCTTCTGACGATTACGCCCGCCATTCCAACTGCCGGTGCGCCCTGGGCTACTCCCGCGACGACGGCTTATCGCAGCGGAAACTGAAAGCTTTGAGAAAACATCCGTTGGGCGCATCGCGCTCACCGGATGTTTTTCCAGGCGCTTAGGGTCGCAGGCCGGGACTCCCAAGTGTTCGCTGGGCCGCTCGTCACCTTTGAAAAGGGGCGCGCGAGTAGCCCGCGATTCTTGCAGGATCCGCTGGCAATCAACCGGTCCGCACCTCTTCCGTCTGTGGGAGGGGTTCGTCGTACATTTCGTGTAGCAGAATCTCGATCAGTGCGGTCGTGATGGAGAGAATCACCGGCCCAAGGAAGAGTCCCAGGAATCCAAACGCCTGGGCGCCACCGATCAGCGCGAACAGCAGCAGCACGGGATGCAATTCCACTTTCCCGCCAACCACCAACGGGCGGATTATGTTATCGACGGTCGCGACGAGCACGGTTCCCCACAGCAGCAGGAAGATTCCTTTCCAGAGATGACCAGTGAATAGCAGGAAAACAGCAATGGGGAACCACACAATCGAAGCTCCTACGATGGGAATTACCGAGCAGATTCCCGCAGCTAATCCCAACAGGATCGAAGAATGCATGCCGACAATCTTGGTGGCGATTCCGGTCAAAAGGCCCTGGGCTGCACCTACGGCCACAATGCCATAGACATTTCCGATCACGGTGTCGCTGATGCCTTGCAGAATCTTCTCGGATTGCTTTTCAGAAAGGGGCAGCAGTGAAATGATGCGACGCACGATCTTTCCGCCTTCACGAAAGAAAAAGAACAGAGTAAAAAAAGTGATGATGGCGTTCACCACGAATCCAGCTAAATTGCCGAGCAGAGCTGCTCCAAGTCCGAGCAAATATTTTCCCGCGCTGTTCAGGTGAGTAATAATTTCGGACCTCAGGTCAAACTTCGAAAGGTCGACGTAACGGCCAATCCAAGCCAGTGGCCTCTCCAGAAACTTCAACACGAACGCCATCATTCCGCCTTCCTGCGCACTCCTGTGGCCGAACGATTGCGCCACGCCGATGGCTTGGCCGCTCGCGGCAAACAGCAGGAATATCAAAGGCACGACGAAAAGGATAAAGACCAGCAGCGTCGCCAGCAGTGCCGCCTGGGTGGTTGTTTTTGTATGTTTCTGGAGGCGCAGGAAAAGCGGATGGCATGCAATAGCGAGCACAACCGCAAATGCCAGTGGTTCCAGGAATGGCCGCGCAAGTACGTAGCAAAAACCCAGCGAGATGGTGAGCATCGCCAGCAGGAAAACGATGGTGGCCTTCCGCTTGTACAATCTCTCCTCAAATACTATCTGCGATCTTGGATTCGCAGCAGTTCAGGCAGGATGCGATATCGGCGCGTAGTGGGCCCGGAGCTTTCCGTCAGCTTCTACGCCTCACGATAGGTGACCAGCAAGGTTCCGATCAAGATGAAACAGATGGGCCAAATCCACGCCGGAATACGCCCATCCTTGCTGGGAAGACGCAATTCCAACCATCGTGTCCAACCCGCAAGCACAGCGAAGAGGGCGAGCCCGGTGTGGCTGATTTCGACCAGCAACTCTTCCTTGAGGTTGCCCAGCGAGTGAGAATGGGTCAACAGCAGAGTTCCTCCAGCGGCGCACACCACGGGGAAAACCAGGCTGGCCCACTTCGAACGGGCGCGCTTGGTTTGCACTCTCCATTCGAAGAATGCAAAACAGATGACCATAACTACAGCAAGCCGATGCTGGAGCACCTCGGCAGTTGCAAAACTCTCCCAGAACCCATTAGGCCCTAAGGGCCAGTTTTCAGGATCCGAACGCAGAAAAATGAATGCCGCCAGGCCCAGAAACAAAAGGGGCCAGTGTCGAGCCCAAGATACTTTTCCTGTCTTGGACAGCAAAGCCAGAATGCCGATGAGAACGATGATCAAGCCCACCCAATTATGGTTGTATTCCGACCACGCAATATCCGCTGGGGTGTTGCCGTGCGTTGTGGTAGTACCAGGAATGTAGGACTGCAAAGCCTCTTGCCTGCCGGCATTGGCTGCCCTGCGCAACACCTGCAACGTAGGCTCGGATAATTCGTTCACATTGGGACTCTTCAGCCGCGGCCAGGCAGGAGTGAAGCGGGTGACAATCTCAGCCAGGCTTGCACGATCGGTAGTCATATCTGCCGCAGGCGGCTGAGAGGTCAGCGAAGCCGCGGCCAGCACCACGGTGAAGCCGATTCCAATCTCGCACTCCACGAAACGCCGCAACCTGGGCATAACTTCGACGTTGCTGAGTTTCCTCAGCATAATGAAGTTCAGGCCGCCCAGCACCAGCAGGACACCGAGCAGGAACATTTTTGCGATCAGCATCACCCCATAGGCCGTACCGTACAGTGCGCTCCAGGAGCCAACATAGCTGAGCGACATTGCCACGCCACTAAGGCCGAGAAAGCAGACACTGATCAGGGCTGTGCGAGAGAATCGAAGATTGAGGAATTCGCATGCGGCTTCTTGGCGCACATGTGCGAGCGCGAGCAGCAGGTAAGGAAGACCTCCAATCCAGACAGCGGTTGCGCCCTCGTGCAGTGCGGTAAATAGAAGCAGCCAGGCACGTCCCTCAATGCGAGCGGCTGCGTGATTCGTCAAGACCGAGCCCGCCAGGATCGCAAGCGCAGGAAAAATGGTCACATATTGTGAATCGGGCGTGTTTCGCCTGGTCAAGAACAAAACAACAATGGCGGCGACCAGCATCACCAAACCAGCGAGGAAGAAGTTCGCGCCCATTACCTGCAAGAAGGTGAGGTCCGCCGTTCCCATCAGTATCGCTGAATTGATGAACAAATAAATCGCCTGAGTTATGGCGAGTCCCAGTGCAGAAAAGAAGATCATTCGATGTAGACGAGGGCTGGCAGCCCCGGCCTGGCTGGGAAAGGCCGAGTTCAGCGGTCGCATAGCACTGGCCTCGAAGACTACGCCACCGATGACCAGCGATTGGAAAATCAGGGTTGCCCCGCGCAGCAGGACGGAGGCAAATGCGAATACGCTGAGCAGCAGATTCATTTCGCCTGGCTTTACTCGACAGTAAAAGGAATCTCGCCGTTCGTAATATGCCCATCAGACGAGAGCACCTGCCAACGGATTCGGTAGGAACCGGCGCGCAGACCTGAAGCCTTGGAGCCGAGCCAATCCGGCTTGTCCTGTTTGGCAATCGGCAGTGGACGACTGGAGCCATCCGGCTGGACCAGGCTGAGCCGTGAGCGGGTAGCATCCACTCGCACATTGAAGCGCAGCTTTATCACCACTTCTGGCCCTTTAACCTTGCCATGAATAGCGGGACTGGTCTCGACCAGGATGGCGTGGGCTAAGGCTGACGGCGCCAGCGAAACCGCAACCAAGGAAGAAAACACGCAAGCGTATAGCAGGTTTCTTATCCTGCAGGTCATTTCGAAACTACTCCCCAAGCAAATTCCTACGATAACCCTGATTTTACCTGCACCCGGGGTCGTCGATGCAATAATCGCATTTAGGAAGCCTCGACTCCCACACCCCCAGGAGTGCAATCAGTGTGTGATTGGACCTTCCTCAGTATGGCCGGCCCAGGGCAAACCGCAACTTGAAGCGGCCATCAGCACTCACATTGGCGCTGAGAGAAACGGGTCCAAAGATAGTATCGGCAATCACGCCGCCGGAAAAAGAATGCTTCAAATCAATCTGATCCCAGTGCAGGAATGTATTGCCGGTTTCGTAATAGCCGGTTGCATACACTTTTTTGCCGATGAGCTGCGGCAGTCTGCCGATTTCTCTGCGATAGCCCCCGCCGGCCAGGAGGTAGTTGCTTCCCAGAAATTCATCGAGATTGTAGGCGTCCAGGCGGTAGGGTCCACCCAAGGAGAAGAATTGAAGGGGAGCCGCGGCATCGCCAAAGCTGGTCCCGATTGAACCAATCAGAAAAATCGAGCCTTTGGGGCTTATGGGAATAAAGTGGGACGATCGCACCTGCGCCTGATTGAAGGCATAGTTGACATCGGGGCTGCGGAAGATGTGCACTACTTCAGAATCGATTCTGCTTCCCCGGGAAGGAATCGTGGCACTGTCCTGACCATCGAAGATCCACCCCAGCCGCACTTGATCGCTATAGCCTTCAAAAGGAGGAAACGAGAGGTTGCCGATCAGAGGCTTGAGTCGAGCCTGAGTAATCTGATATCCGACCCGCACCTCGTTGCGGTAGCGGGAGGTGTAACCCAAATCGACTGCCCCGCCATAGCGCTGGTCGGTAAATGTCGAGCTTAGAGTGTCACTCAGAATGATATCGCGCGCGGTCTTCTGAAAAAACGCGCGCGGGGCAAAGAAGAACTTGCTTTGTGCAATGGGCTGATAAAACTCTGTTTGCAGGAAAGTATCTGATCCCACACGCACATCGTTGCGCCACTCACTACCGAGCGTGAGTACGTCCATGGCGGTCACACGAAACCCAGTGGTGAAACGAAAATCGTGGACGTTGGAACCTTCGACGTCCAGCGTGGGACTCACCAATGGCGGCGCGTAGGTTTTTTGATGGGCCCGAATTTCGAGTCCGGGAGTGCTATCGGTGAGAAACTCCTGGTAGCCGAGGCGATCAAAGCGGCCTTCGCCGGTGATCTTGGTTAATTCCGTTTCCAGTCCGGGCAAATCGAGTTTTTCCCGGGTGTACTTGCGAATGCGGAGCTCCACTTCATGCTGCGCGCGGCCCTCCGTTCCGACCACCTTGGCTGGCGACAGCGACTGCGGGACAGAACGCTTGCGTGCGTACCTGGCGGCGAGATGTTCTTTCCAGGCTTCTTCCGACAGCGCGAAAGGACGCAGCACAGCCGCTTTCTGGGCTGCCCCGTCATAGCCGAGCTGAATGAGCTTTTCGGCAGCTAAATAGTCGGTGACGGTGTAACTCTGCAAATCGGGAGCAATTACAATGTCCGCACTGCGAAGAGCGCGGCGATCGTACTCGATGGTCATAACCGTGATGGACTGCTCCAGCACGCCAGCGATCGAGTTTAGCGATTCCAGGTTTGCAAGCGGAGTGCCAACATCAACGGCGATGACAACATCCGCCCCCATGTCGCGTACTACGTCAGTGGGAATGTTCTTCATCAGAAAACCATCTGCCAGCACCGTCCCCTTGGCCTCCAGTGGAGTGAACACGCCGGGGATCGACATGGTCGCGCGCAGTGCCTGGGGCAGCGCCATTCCACGTCCGTCCAGCGTGACGGACTCTGCCTGCAAGAGGTCGGTAGCTACGCAGCGAAAGGGTATGGGCAGCTCATCGAAGTTGGTAAGCGCCGAGTAGGGAAGAGTAATGCGATCGAACAGCAGTCCGACGCCATGCCCGGGATTGAAGCCGTTAGGTACGCTGAGTCCATGACGAAGCCCTAAGGGGATATCAACTGTATAGTCGCGCTTGTCCTGCTTGCGACGAAATGCGATGTTTTCATAGGTAGGCTCAGGCAGCAGGACTTCGTCCCAGTCAATGGTTTTGAGGAAGGCTTCCATTTCGGCCGGGGTCATGCCCTCGGCGTACATGGCTCCTACCAGGCCGCCCATGCTTGTGCCTGCCAACCGGTCAACGGGAATGCGATTTTCCTCCATCCACTTCAACACCCCGATGTGAGCTAATCCACGCGCACCTCCACCGCTGAGTGCCAGACCGATCCTGGACCTGCTCTCGGCTCCGAACCCTTGCGGCGCAGTCATGACGAACGCCAGAAGCAGAGCGATGCCCGCAAAAAGAGTTTTTGAAAAGACAGGAAGTAGTGGATGACGCCTGGCGATTGTGCGAATGGGCATGATTTTCCTCTTCACGAGCACGAACTCACACGCCGGAACGAGTTAAGGGGTGTACGGGTTCTGTGCTGGTGGGGGAAAGCTAACGAAGGGCGAGCGCGCTTGCAATAGCCAAGTTGAACATTGCGGGCGTGGAAGCGAGTGAAACGGCAGGCTCAGTGCGACTGTTGTTTGGTTTCGTAGTAAGAGCGCAGAACGTAAAAGGCCTTCTTCTTTTCACCGTGGTCTGATATGAGGCCTTTGCGATTGTAATAACCCTGTATATTAGCCAGCAGGCGCCGCGGCGAGCGAAAGTCCATCAGAATCCAGGGACTCATTCCACGTAAGAATGCGATCTGATCCAGCATCCGCAACTGATGTCGATAAAGATTCTCCTGGTATTCTTCCGTCCATCGCTCGTCGGGCTTGCCATGCAGCCCAAACTTCGCATCCCCGCCGAACTCACTCATGACCAACGGCTTGTTATAAGGCGACTGCCAGACAGTCGCGTCCGCATCTTCGGGCTTGCCTTCGTACCAGCCGATGTATTGGTTGCAGCCCAGCACGTCCAGATCGGCTCCCAGAGGATCGTCGAGGACTTTCAGGTGAACATCCGAGCGCGGTTGTAAAGCCGAGGTAATGAGCCGCGTCGAATCCATTGTGCGTGCGTCGCCAACCAGAGAACGCATGAAACGTAATCGCTCTTCGGAGAGTTGGGTCTCGTTTCCTACTGACCACAGAATCACCGAAGCCTTATTTTTGTCACGCTGGATCATCTCCTGCAGTTGCTGGCGGGCAATAGCCAAGGTATGCGGATTGTTCCAATCGATGTTCCAATAGACAGGGATTTCCTCCCAGACCAGAATACCGAGCCGGTCAGTCAAGCTGGTCGTTGCTTCGTCGTGCGGATAGTGGGCGAGACGAACAAAGTTCGCCCGCAACTCCTGTACCCACCCCAGCAGCACTTGCGAGTCTTTTGTTCCGTGGGCGCGGCCTGAGCGATAGGGAGCCTCTTCATGCATGGAGATCCCTCGCAGAAAAACTGGTTTGCGGTTAAGCAAAATGTCCGTCCCTCGCGTCTCGATTGTGCGAAAGCCGATGGAGTCTCTGAGACTTTCAGCGTCATTGGAGAATTCCACTTCATAGAGCTTGGGATTCTCCGGCGACCAGAGCTGAATGTCCTTGGGAACGGCAATGCGTATCTGCGCCAGTCCGTTGCTGTCGGACTTGAGAATTTCTTCGAGCTTCAGCTCTGGAACGCGAAGTTTGACGGTTTGGCCGGACCCGGCTCCGTTCAATCGCAGCCATCCGGTAATTTCCTGCATGTTCCGGCTGAGCGCCAGGAAGTAATCTTCGATGAAGATATTGGGTACCTCGACCAGCATGACGTCGCGCGTGATGCCCCCGTAGTTCCACCAATCTGTATTCAGAGCGGGCAGGCCATCTCGACGCCGGGTGTTGTTCACCGAGATCACGAAGAAGTTGGCGCCGTCCTTAAGCCGACCGGTTACCTCGCAGTTGAAGGGAGTGAAGCCGCCTTCGTGCTCGCACACAAGCTCGCCATTCAGATACACGCGGGAGAAATAGTTGGCAGCTCCTACATAAACGAAGGCGCGCATGCCCGCATTTAGATGAAGAGTGAAGGTCTTTTCGTACCAGACAGTACCTTCGTAGAAGAATAGTTCCGGCTTTTGTGAGTTCCAGTCGCCCGGCACCTCCAGAGTGGGAGAATCATCGAAGTTGTACTCGACCAAGTCGGCAGGGGTTCGCGGCTTGGCATTGCGAAAGAAGCCATCCTTACGCGTGGCCCCGTGATAGCCGAAAAAGCCGGTATCGTAGGCGTCCACGATGTAGTGCCAGGGCCCATTTAAGCTGTTTGCTCGTCGATGTTCGACGTTAACAATCAGGGGAGCAGGCGAAGGTGATGGTTGTGCCGAAAGAACTGCGGACAGCAGCAAGAATAGCCAAGTGAGTTGCCGCATCGAGGAAAATGCCCCGCAGGACGGTAGTCCACGGGGGGCGCCCATGATAGCACTCTCGGTCTGCCAGCAAATCGCGGGCTCGCCTGGCGGGGAATAAGAGCAGGCTAAAAGAAGGTGTCCATGATCGGCACGCGGCCTTCGATCACTGCCCGGAGTGTGGGATGGGAGTGCGCAAGGATGGTCTCGGGCTGGGCCTCAGGCAGTTCTGCCGAGGTCTTGGAAAAATGCGCGAAATATGACCAATGGTCGGAATCGGTTTCGTCCTTCACCGCGACTTCCAATGCCACCAACTTAGAAGGCGAGCTGCGTGCCGTGGACCTTTCCTGCCGCGGTTTGCGGACTTCCATCACGATCACGGCTTTGTCGGGCCAATCGCCGTTTTCCAGGTAATATTTGTAAGCAGATGGCTCAATGTAAATATGGTCGATGAATGAGTGTTTTCTAGCGGCGAAGGTGGCTGATGGAGCGCAGTCAGGTCGCGTCTCTCCCGGGACAGAGACCCATTGCCGATAGGTGTCGGGCAGCAGCAATTCTTTTTGATCTGTAAACTGAGGATGGAAGGAATGAATCCGGGGCTGTGCCCACCCAGTTCCAACCGCTGCGGCAACTGCGAAGAAAAAGAGGAAAAAACGTTTCACGTGCCTGCTCCTTCGCCAATCGGCAAATCTCATCATGAAAAAGCCGACCACCCACCATGAAGGGAAGCGATATTTGTCGGCGATTTTCTCCTTCTTACCAGACTCCGGCAATATCATTGGGACGAAACGCGGGACTGACTGGGACGAATGCCGCGGTGCCATTCTCTGTATTCGACAATTCGTTGTAACTTGATGTTCAAATTCACGCGACAAGAGGCCAGATGCAGCCCAAGACATTCGCTAAATGGATTTTGGGGGTCGTTGCCTGGGTAAGCATTGGCGCGATCGGAACTTTCTTCTCCTATCACATGTCAATTGATTGGGGGAAAAAGGTTACGTATTGGGAGGTTGCTCACGGCCCCATGGTGGAGTATCTGACTTGGGGAGCTCTATTCACTCCCATCGTGCTTTGGCTGGGACGAAAATTCCGAATCGAGCGCAGCAACTGGCCCAACATGATCGGCTTGCATCTGTTGTTCAGTGTAGGCCTGGCATCGGTCAGCGCAGCGCTTCGCCTGCCGACTCATCACTGGGTCTATCCCAAGGCTAACGATCCGGTGAGTTTCATGCTTTGGCGGGCCTATTTTTACTCTAACGGGTTCGACGACATATGGATGTACTGGGTGGTTCTGCTTTTGAATTTGGGATGGGCCTACTACCAGAAGTACCGGGATCGCGAGCTTAAGGCCTCTCTGCTGGAAACGAAGTTGGCGCGAACGCAGCTGGAGGTGCTTAAGTTTCAGCTACATCCGCATTTCCTCTTCAACACTCTGAATTCGGTCTCTGAACTGATGCACCAGGACCTGGCGGCTGCTGACCGGATGATTATTCGGCTGAGCGAACTGCTGCGCCTGACGCTAGAGACCGGAGGCGCCCAGGAAATTCCGCTCAAGCAGGAACTGGAGTTCCTGGAGGGTTACCTGGAGATCGAACGCACACGCTTCCAGGACCGCTTGAGCGTGCTTTTTGATATCGATCCCGAGACGCTGGACGCGCGGGTTCCCAACATGTTCCTGCAGCCGCTGGTGGAGAACGCCGTCAGACATGGAGTCGCGAAGCGTGCTGGGAAGGGGACCATCACCATTCGCAGTCATCGGACGGGGTACTTTTTGCACCTCATTTTGGCGGACAATGGTCCCGGTATCCAAGCTGAGAAGTTGGCCAAGTTGAATGGGGGAGTGGGGTTGGCAAATACCCGCAGCCGCCTTCAGGTGCTTTATCCGGAAATGCATACTTTTGAGATTCGCACTCCCGCCCAGGGTGGTTGTGAAATTCGCATTACGCTGCCGTTCCATGGCGAATCACAGACATCACCCCAAGAAAGTGAGGTAACGATCCCGGATTCCGTGCGTCCAATACCGGCAGAGGTCAGACCATGATCCGAGCTGTCATTGCAGACGACGAGCCTTTGGCACGCAAACGAATTCGCCGCCTTCTGGCGAAAGAGGAAGATTTCGAGGTGATTGGGGAATTTGGAGAGGGCAACGAAGCCATCGCCGCGATCCGGGATCTGAAGCCCGACGTCCTCTTCCTCGACGTGGAGATGCCTGAGGCCGACGGGTTTGCGGTTCTGAAAGCAATCGAACCGCAGGATATTCCCGTCGTGATATTCACGACGGCCTATGATCATTACGCGATTCGGGCTTTCGATGCGCACGCTCTGGATTATCTGCTGAAGCCGTTTGATGAAGAAAGATTTCACGAGTCCATCCAACGAGCCCGCACTCAGCTGGATCACTCGCGCAGTGGAGAACTGGCGGGGAAACTGCTCTCCATACTGCACGAGGCCAAGCCGCAAAACGAGTCGGATCGTCTCGTCATCAAGTCCGGTGGGCGCGTGGTATTTCTGAAGAGCGAGGAAATAGATTGGGTCGAAGCCGCTGCCAATTATGTTCGCATTCACACCGGGCAGGAAGCGTACCTTATGCGCGAGACTATGACCTCATTCGAGGCTCGCCTGGACAGAGAGCGGTTCATGCGCATCCACCGATCGATTATCGTAAACGTGGAGAAAATCAAGGAGCTCCAACCTTGTAACAATGGGGAGTACATCGTGGTGCTGCGGAATGGTAAGGAGCTATCGCTGAGCCGAAGCTTCCGTGAACGAATTCAGGATTTTTTGCAGCGCTCTCTGATAACTACCCGCGCGAAACATTACGCCTAGTCAGAGCTGCTGGCACGGCTTGCTGGCACAAGGGAGCAGCAAGTATTCTTGACCTGTCATGCCGGGCAATCTGACGTCCGAGCAGGTCTGGCGCGAAGTTGAGAAGCATTCGTTCGCGGTGCTGGGATTCGTTACGCCGCGAGCCGAGGCACGAACCGCTGGGATCGTGTATCTAGTTCGCGAGCACGAGCTTTACATCACGACCTGGCGGAATTCCTGGAAAGCCCGCTACATTGGCTCGAACCCGCATGTCTCTCTGACAGTGACGATTCCGAAGCGCATCCTGTTAGCCCCGTGGGTACACATTCCAGACGCCACAATTACTTTTGCGGGAGAAGCTCTCCTCCACGCCATCGACGCTGTCCCGGAGGATATCCCGCGCACCCTGCTGCGCGGTCTGGAACTGAGCGCCGAGCAGAAGAAGGAAATCAGTATTATCCGGGTTCGCCCGGCAGGCGAGTTCCTGACTTACGGTGTTGGCGTGCCACTGCGAATCATGCGGCATCCAGAAGCTGCTTCTGGCCGCGCCCCGGTCTGAGGGCAAACAGGTTCTAGTCGAAACTGGCGAGGCTAGGTCGATCGCCGCGGTTCGAATATCCAAGCTCATTGCCAGGCTGTGCAGGCAGGCGCACGGCCTTCAGTGGCTCGCTCAGGCTTGCCATGAGTTTTCGAAATCCTTCGAAATCCAACGACTGAGGTCCGTCCGATAAGGCACGCTCAGGGCAGGGATGGACTTCCACTATGATCCCATCGGCTCCGAGCGCCAGCGCGGCGCGCGAAACGGGAGAGATCAAGCTCGGCCGTCCGGTGCCATGCGATGGATCGGCAACCACCGGCAGGTGCGACAGCTCGCGCGCCAGGGCAATCGCCGCCAGATCGATGGTGTTGCGGGTCTCGGTCTCGAATGTCTTGATCCCACGCTCGCAAAGCACGACCTGCGAATTACCGCCGCTCAACAAGTATTCCGCTGCCAGCAGCCACTCTTTGATCGTCGCCGACGGTCCGCGCTTGAGCAGAATTGGTTTGTTGGTGGTCGCCAGGCGGCGCAGCAGGGCGAAATTCTGCATATTTCGAGCGCCCACCTGCAACATGTCGGCATGCTCGCAGATGATGTCCACATCTTCCGTGCTCATCACCTCGGTCACGACCGGCAGGCCGACCTCGCGGCGAACCTCATCCAGCAGCTTCAGCGCTTCTACACCCAACCCCTGGAAATCATATGGCGAAGTCCGAGGCTTGTACGCGCCCCCGCGGAGCAGGGAAGCGCCCGCATTTTTGACTGCGATGGCAGTGGAGAAAATCTGGTCCCTCGACTCCACCGAGCAAGGTCCAGCGATGACCACCAGTTCTGGGCCGCCTACGGCAACGCCGCCGACATCGACCAGGGTGCGGGTCGCCTTGATCTGGCGGCTTACCAGCTTGAACGGCTGCGCGATCGGCACGACGTCTTCCACGCCGGGAGCGGCCTTGAGCGCCTCAATCTCATGCCGTTTTCCGCTGCCGACTGCGGCCACAATGGTGCGAGTGGTCCCGCGCGTAACGTGGGCTTTGTAACCTGCCTCCTGCACCCGGTCGATTACGTGCTGGATCTGTTGTTCGCTGGCGCCTTCCGCCATGTTGACGATCATGTGAGTTCTCCCTCAACGTCCTTCAGCCCCAAAAACGAAAACCGCGAACTTTGGGAGAGTTCGCGGTTTCGATAATCTGGATCTTAAGCGACTAGATGATTACATCCCGCTCGGCGCAGATACCGCGTCTCCCACCGCTACTTCCGTAAAGAAGTAGGTGCGAATGGAGCCAGTAAATCGATATCGGTACGCCAGAAGCATGCGAGTGGGGTGACTTTATCTTGATTCCTCCTCTATGTCAAACGGCCCTGTCCCTGGATGCCGTCTCACGCCCAGCTGTGATTGCAGTCACCGCCGCTGATGACAGCGGCCTTTACTTTAGTTTCAGACTACTTAATCGATGAAATAAGGGAGTCTTTTTCATGGCTTACGTCATAACTGATGCTTGCATCAAAGACGAACTCTGCGTCGAGGCTTGTCCTACCGACTGTATCCACCCCAAAAAGGACGAGCCCGGCTTCGAAGCTGCCACCCAGCTATACGTTGATCCTGCCGGCTGCATTGATTGCGGAGCTTGCGTACCGGTCTGCACCTCCAGCTCGATTCACCCGGCTGATGAGCTGCCTGAGGAGCTAAAGGCATTCGTGGAGAAGAACGCGGCGTACTACAACTGAGCAAGTGCAGCCTCTATGTTGTGACCAAGTCCTCGCGTGCTTAGTGCCTAGCGCTTTCCGGTGCGGGGAAGCCGCGGCGCTTACCGGTTTCCGAGGCCATGATCTGGCGGGTCGCTTGTAGACTCACGCACGGTTATCTAACGCTGGCGCCTGCCGCTTCTCTTACTTCCCCGCTAACAGCAGCCAAGGACTCATCGAGAATACGAATCGCCTCATCCACATCCGCCTTGCTGATGTTCAGAGGGGGTGACATGCGGATCACGTTTGCATAGAGGCCGCCCTTGCCGATCAGCAATCCCCGTTTTCGCGCTTCCTCCATCAGACGATTGGTCTCTTGTGGGGCGGGTTCTTTGGTGGAACCATCCTTGACCAGTTCGATGGCCTGCAAAAGGCCCATTCCACGAACATCCCCGATGAACGGATGCTTCGATTTTAGTGATTCCAGTCCTTGGCGGAAATAATTCCCGACAGTCTCTGCATTGTCCATCAGGTGGTCTTCCTCAATGAGATCGATGGTGGCTTTGGCTGCCACGCAGCTGACGGGATTGCCGCCAAAGGTTGAGATCTGGAGCCCCTGGAAGCCTTCAGCGATTTTCTCCGTGGTCATTGTGACGCCAACAGGAGCGCCATTGGCCAGCCCCTTAGCGCTGGTAATCATGTCGGGCACGACTTGCCAGTGCTCAATACCAAACCATTTTTTTCCGGTGCGGCCCCACGCGGTTTGAACCTCATCCGCGATGAATAAGCCGTCATATTTCTTCACCATGTTGAAGACAATCTTGAAATACTCCGGGGGCGGCGTAATGAAGCCGCCAAGACCCTGAATCGGTTCTGCGATGAAAGCAGCGATGCGTCCCGAGGTTGAGGTCTGGATCAGATTCTCCACATCATTGGCGCAAGCCACGCCGCAATCTGGGTATTTGAGTCCGAGGGGGCAGCGATAGCAGTAAGGATTGAGGGCATGCACCACACCGAAACCCGTGGGTAGCGACTTGCGCCAGGTGTACTGGCCGGTGAGCGATTGCGCCAGTTGAGAGCGGCCGCTGTATCCGTGCCGGAGGGCTACGATCTCGTAGTGGCCAGTCGAGACGCGCGCCAGCTGGATCGCAGTTTCATTGGCTTCTGTACCGCTGTTGGTGAAATACGTCTTGGAGATTTCCCCCGGGGTGATACTGGCCAACTTCTCGGCAATCGCGACGATCGTCTCGTTGGGAAACAGCGTGGAACCGTGCTGAAGCTTGTCTACCTGCTCCTTCACCTTAGAGGTGACACGGGGATTGCAGTGGCCCACAGAGATGGTGACGATGCCGCCGAAAAAATCCAGATACTGGTTTCCATCGACATCCCACACGTGCTGCATTTTGGCGTGATCGGTGACCAGAGGATCGGAGTAGTAAGTTGTAACGGATGAAAACAGATACTTCCTGTACTTACGGATGATCTCTTCCTTCGTCATTTATTCCCTCTCGCCCCGCGGGTTTCCCCGGACCTGGGAGTGTGGAAGAAAAGGCTGCCCGCCGGAAGCCAATATCGTACTCCTGTCAGCGGAAGTCGGCATCCATTGCGTTGAAAGCGGCAGTCTGTGTTTTCCCGGGAGGGTACAAGCACCATTTAGAATGATGAATGACGAGGGCAATTTTCTGGAAAGGCATCGGTCATGATCTTGTACTTCTTGCGTCACGCAAGTGCGGGCCAAAGGCAACTCACCGCGGACGACGACAAGCGGCCGCTGGACAATGATGGGATCGAGCAATGCGGGCTGGTAGGGCGGATGCTGATCTCGCTTGGAGCTGAGTTCGACAGAATCATCACGAGTCCCCTGGAGCGCGCACTGCAGACCGCTACGCTGGTTGCTCGAGAGATCAAATTCAAGGACCAGATACAAACCGACGAAGCTCTGCGGCCGGAAGCCACCTATGACAGTTTCCGTCAGCTACTTCGCCGCCACGCCAAGGCCGAGTCTCTGATGGTGGTCGGACATAATCCCAATCTCAGCGAATTCTTAAGCCTTCTAATCTCGGACGGATCCGCCGACACATCGATTTATCTGAAGAAAGGCGGACTGGCGAGAGTAGAGCTGGAAGGCAGGGGAGCTCCGCTGCTGAACTGGTGCCTCACGCCCAAGTTGGTTCGCAAGATTCAGGAAAGCATGGGAACCAGTTCGCGGCCGAAGACATCGCGGAAATAGTTGCGCTCTTTTTCCAGTGCCCACAATTCGAGATCCGCACCGGATCGCCTGGTTGACAGCTTAAGGATTACACGGTCCGACTGTACGCGAACCCTCAGGTTTTGTACTGCCCCGCGGCGGGATTGGTCGAGTGCACGGGCCAGACGCAATAGCATAACCGCTTTCGCAATCTGGTCGCGGTCGCCAAATCCCACCATCCGGACGATCCGGTCCCCAGGCGTGGGTCGGGACTTCCCGATGTAGCGGGCAACGGCCGCGATGATACGCCGTTGCTGGATGGTGAAGCCGAAAATCTCAGAGTTCGCGATGATGTAATAGGTATGTCGATGCCGGCCCGCTCGATTGATAAACGACCCCACTTCTTGCAGCATGCAGGCAGCTGCCAGCCACTCTTCATATTCGGCAGGCAGACGGTGGACCTTCCTCATGCCGTGGAAAAGCATGATGGCCAGCCTCTTCACACGAGCGGCGAACTGCAAGTCCACGCCAAAGTGTCTGGCCGCCGCCAGCAAAGCACTCTGCCGCTCTGACTCAACCTGTTTGCGGTAGCGCGTGCCGGCGTCGTAGTCGGCGACCATTTGATCGAGCAGCCCGTCCCTGAGGCCCAACTCGGAATATCGAAAGCCGGGAAGCTTCAGGCGAGTCAACAGCTCGGAAAACACCATCGTTCCAGCAACGATAATCTCCGCGCGCCTGGGACCAATTCCTCTCAGAGCAGTGCGTTGCTGGAGATCGTAGCCAGCCAGGGTTGTGGTTAGACGAATTACCCCCGAGCGTGGCACGAGATTCGAGTTCTGCTCCTTGGAATGAGTGGCCGAATACAGGCCGGCGAGTGCGGCTGCCGTCCCGGAGGTGGCAATACAGACTCGGGTTCGATGGTCCAGAACCTTCCTCTCAATGCGGCTGATCTCTCGCTGAATATATTCCTGCAGCCGCTCCAGTTCTTTCTTCTTGGGTGGATCATGGGGCAGAAATTCCTGTGTCAGCCGTACCGCTCCCAATGGAAGGCTGAACATTCGCTCGATCTGACCTTCGCGGGAGGTAGTCAGCTCACAACTGCCGCCGCCCAAATCGATGAGCAAGAGATTCCCACGGCCGACACGCAGGTTTGAGACCACCCCCAAGTGGATCAGACGCCCTTCTTCAAGCCCAGAAATGACTTCTACCCGCCATCCTGTAGCCGACCGCACCCAGTCGATGAAGGCCGAAGCGTTGCGTGCATCCCGCAGCGGGCTGGTGCTCACTACGCGCACCAACTCCGCCCCGTGGTCTTGAGTAGCACGATGGAATCGCTGCAGTACCTTTATGGTGTTGGCCATGGCCTGCGGCGAAAGCAGGCCGGAGCGAAACACCGGGGCACCAAGCCGGGTTACCTCGCGATCTTCATGCAGGACTTCGAGCTTGCGTCCGGTTAGACGAGCAATCTTCAGGCGAACGGAATTCGCTCCGATATCAACAGCGGCAAACGTGGGCATGTCCGAGTCCGGGGGCACTCATACGGCTAGCATGTCTTATCAATTCCGGTCCAGCGCTCGCATAGCTTTAGTTCTGAGCCGATCGAATGATTGAGGCGCTCGTGTTCCAGCAGAGGGAGGTACACCATAAGGTAGAGGGCCGAGTTTTGCAACCTGTTCTAGAGTTACCGCCAGGCTGAGGTCGTCGGATCACCCTTGCTCGACAAAGTGGTATTCTTAAGCCGCACATCAGCTCCTGACAGGTAGTGTTTGCGCGATTGGACTGGCCAAGGGGGATGGAGGAAGCCGTGGGTGCTCCTTACGGTTTACAACTGGTTGAAAACTGCCTGATTTGCAAGCTTAGGAGTGACAACTTCTTCTGTGCGCTTCCCCGTGAGGTACTTGAGGCCTTCGAAAAGATCAAATTTCCTACCGCATATCCACGTGGCGCAGTTCTGTTTATAGAGGGCCAGTCTCCGCGCGGCATTTACATGCTGTGCCGCGGGCGAGTAAAGCTGTCCGTCAATTCCGCGGAGGGCAAGACTCTCATTCTCAAGCTAGTGGAACCAGGAGAGGTTCTGGGTTTGCACGCCTGTGTTTCAGGCAGCCCGTACGAACTTACGGCTGAGACCATCCAGCCGGCTCAAGTCAATTTTGTCAAACGCGACGACTTTCTCAAATTTCTCGAACAAAACGGTGCCGCCTGCCTGCAGGCCGCTCAACATCTGAGCGACAACTGCCACAGCGCTTACGACCTGATTCGTTCCCTCGGATTGTCACATTCGGCCGGCGAGAAGTTAGCCCGTTTCCTCCTCGAGCTTACCGCCGATGCCGAGAACACGCGCGAGGGTGCGCGCGCCAAGCTGGGATTAACGCATGAGGAGATTGCGCAGATTATCGGAACCTCAAGAGAGACGGTTACGCGCTTACTAGCCGAGTTTAAGCGGAAGCATTATGCCACCCTGAAAGGTTCAACCTTACTAATTCACGACCGGCCAGCCCTGGAAAAACTGATTGGTGCCTAGCATCAGCCTCTGGTAAGCCCTCACAAAAAGCGCATCGCAGCAGGTTCGCCGCGATGCGATCAGACCACACTCTTGCGGACGAGCTATGCGTTGGCTACGACTCCAGCATTGGCGAGCCAGACTTTGCTCGTCCGCGTTCTCGGCAGGATGTCCAGGTAAAGCACGGAATAGCGAAACGCCAGTACAGCTGCGGTAACCAGCATCACGGTGATAGCCATTTCCGGCCACTTAGGAACGTAACCAGCCTTCGTGCTGTATTCCAGAGCGGTTATCGAAACATTAATGCGGTTGGTGATGAACCCCATGATGGTGACGACACTGGCCCAGTAGAGACCCATCGGGGTGTGGCGCACGCGATTCAGGTTGAACAGCACCAGCGGCGCGAGGATAAATAGCAGGATTTCCAGCCAGAAGTAAGCAGTTTCCGGACGCCGCAAAAACAGGTAAGGCAAGCCGCCCTCATGCGCCAGATCGACAAAGCGGAATATGGCAAAGATGGCCAGCAGCGGAGGGATCACTGCACTGATTTCCTGGAGAATGCCGGGATCGATGCGCACACCCAGAGAGCGCATGGAGAGATAGAGTGCCAGGATCACCATGGCGAGGCCGGCTGGAATTGCTGACAGATAGAACAAGGTTGTCAGATGAGTGCTGAACCACAACGGGTATTCCTTCCCCTTGGTAATCAGAAATAAGCCCCCCAGGAAGGACTGATGCAGCGAGGAGAGCAATACTCCTGCCAGGACGACGGCGATGACCAAACGGTGATGCCAATGCAGGTACCCGTCGCGAATGCGCTTCCAGCGCAGTTTTTCAACCAGGGCGGGTGAAAACTCAATTGCCAGCACCGTCGTGTAGAGCATGATGCACCAGGAGACCTCAAACAGCACCGATTTTCGATTCCAATAGACGATGGGGTGCCAGAATCTCCAGGGCAATCCCAGTTCATAGGCATAGCCCAGGCACACGGAAAGATATCCGAGGAAGGCGATCATAATGGATGTGCGCACGACCGGACGGTAGCGTTCCATGCCCAGCAGATAAACGATGGCTGCAGTGGCAAATCCACCAGCCGATAAGCCGACGCCGCAGAGCGTAGCCAGACCTACCCAGATTCCCCACGGCTGAGCATCGCTCAGGTTGGTCGCCGCACGCCAGCCTACTCCGAACCTCAAGTAGGTCGCCCACAGACCAACGGCAAAGATAGCTGCGGTGATGAACCGCCAGAGCGTAAAGAAGGGTTTGTTTTCCCTCATGGTCTAGCTCCTTTCTCTTTCCTTTTGCTCCGCCAACGCGACTTCGCGCCGCCGCTGGGTGATCCAATACAGTCCTGCGAGCAGACTGCCTCCGACCAGCACTACTGTTGGCACCTCACCTAAGGCCGCAGCTGTTACCGACGGGAGCGGCTCCGGGCTTGGGGCGACAAAACCTAATTTCTCAAACGGCACGTCGGAGATGAAGAAAACCGAGGCACCGCCAAATTCCTGCTCGCCGTAAATCTTCTGCACGTAATGGGGATCTTCGAGAAGCCGGCGGCGCGCTTCGCGCAGAATCTGGCTACGCTCTCCGAAGGTGGTAGCGCCCGTCGGGCAGACCTCGGCGCAAGCCGTCATCTTGCCGGCCGCCAGTCGCTCAGCGCACATATCGCATTTCTTCATGTAGGGAGCGAGTTTGCTCCACTGGTACTTGGGAACGCTGTTGGGGCAGGCAAGCATGCAATAGCGGCAGCCGATGCACTTGGCGGCGTCATAGACCACCGGTCCCAAGGCAGTCTTCCTGATCGCCCCGACCAGGCAGGCGGAGGCACATGCCGGCTCTTCACAATGCATGCACAGGCGGCGGACAAATTTGCCGTCGTGATCCTGAACGACGGTCAGCGCGGTAGCTGTCAGGCTGGGCTCGTGTTCCGCCGGAAATCCGTGGATCTGCTTGCAAGTGCTCTCGCACGCCTGGCATCCAATGCACTTTGTAATGTCGATCAGAAGTGCTTTTCTGCCGTCCATAATGCCTCCTCATTTGCCTGGGCTAGCTCAGCAGGAATTCGTGAATCATCTTCTGCCGCGTTTCAGGTTTAACCCGGGCCAAAATCCCAGCGACAGGCAACCCACCATCAGCAGTAGCGGCTCCCAGCGGCGCTGCAAAGCTCTGCAGACGGCGCGTGCTGTTCTGCAGCCAACTGGAAATCAGGCTGCCCTGCAGGAGATTCTTAAGATTCACATTCATCTCCGGCGACTTGATTACGCACAGCCAGCCATCTTTGTAAGGGTCATTGGTGATTAATTGCGGGTCCTTTTGAACTTCGTGATTGATGGAGACCACAACTCCCTCAATGGGAGAAAGCAGGTCGGCTGTGACCTCGCCGCTGGTGAGAGTGCAGATCTTTTGGCCCTGGCGGACCCAGCGATTCATGCCTGCTATCTCAACCCCGTCAAGTTTGCCGAACAAATTAGCGGCAAAACTGTCGATTCCAACACGGGCATTCTGACGTCCTTCGTCATAGACCCAAGTGTGACCCGGATGGAAGCAGTAGCCCTTGGGAATCTCGAAGCCACCCTCTTTGATCAATACGGGTGAGGCAGCCACCTCGAGTTCCTTGGACCGGTGTGCGGTCACCGTGGGTTGAATCCCTCTGCGCGTGAAATAAGTAACGGTCATGATCACCAGGAACGTGAGCAATACGAAGAGAATGGACATAAGTCCTCCATGTTTCCGCAACCGTATTCATCCATTCGAAATGCACGCATGGGACAAAACTCACTCCCAAGGAGGTGCTGCTGAAAACAGAGAAGTTAGTTAAGAGTTTGAGAAATAGAAGGGAACTTACCGCTGCATTTTGCAAGTGTGATTAGCGTATCGCAGCGCTGCAAAGAGTTCCGGATGTGACGAACATCACCGGCCTTTACTGTGACCCTAGACACCGCAGGCAGATACATTCGACACGGCCGGAATGATTCTCGGCCTCGGCTTTTCAGGAAGGCTATTTGAGAGAGGAGTCCATGATCTCCGATTACTCGGTCAAGCCAGTGAAGGAATCACACGTTGGTCAGTTCACCCTGGGTTGGCCACCGTAATCATGCGTAACCATTACTAAACTATGCCGGAGCGAGGGAGAGGCCTACAAGCGTTGGGTAATCGCTATCCTTGGATTACCGACAATTGGCATGCCAATTGCCTCCTTGAGATTTTCCTCTTAGTCATTGAACGCAAATGGCTTTGTCCTTCCAAGAGATTTCGTTTCTGGGGTATGACCTGGCGAGTTGCCCTTAGGTCCCTTTTCCATCCCACACCCTGGTAACGAGGCGATACGCAATTCGCGTTGAAATCTTGGCAGTGAAGACGCAGATTTGTGGTCTAGCCACCGGGAGCGGTCCAGGGTGGCCTATACCCGCAGGAGGGAAGTGTGCGGCCTCGGCAAACCGGCTTCAGTTTGGTGGAAATGATGGTCGTACTGGCAATCGCCTTCGTCGGCCTGACCTTCGCCATGATTCAGTTTCCCCCTGCAGTGCGCAATGCCCACGCTGACACTGCGGCGCAGATGACACAGAACGCGTTGCGTAACGGACATGATCTGGCGGTG
Organism: Terriglobales bacterium; assembly: GCA_035624455.1. Classification (NCBI taxonomy): domain Bacteria; kingdom Pseudomonadati; phylum Acidobacteriota; class Terriglobia; order Terriglobales; species Terriglobales bacterium. The sequence continues at coordinate 4,818 of DASPRM010000017.1, read as the reverse complement.
GCGGACCGGGCGACGTATCACCTAACCTTCACCGCCCCACGCACGATTCAGACGGACCGTATCGCTGGCGGAGTGACTACGACCGTGAGCACGGTACAGATTCCAACCGACATGCAATTCACCACCTTGTCTCAATTTCCCAAGACCTTTAACAAGCTGCCAGACGGTTTTGGAGACGGGATAATCGCCATTGATTTCGATCTGGGCGTTACGGGTGGGGTGGCAAATGAAATTTACTTTCAGCCGGACGGCACGGCTGTCGATGTGAACGGGAACCTGAATAATGGAATTGTCTACGTTGCGAATCCTTCCTATCTGAATACCTCCAGGGCGGTGACACTGTACGGCGCCACTGGCCGAGTGAAGACCTATCGCATTGCGGGAAGCGGATCGGGGATCTCATGGCAATAAAAATCAAGAAGACAGACGGGAAGACAACAAGTTCAGGATTCACGCTGCTGGAAGTAATCTTTGCCACCTTGATCACGGCGGTGGGCTTGCTCACGCTCCTGGCCGTGTTCTCGCAAGCCGTGGCAACCGCCCAGTTGGCTCAGGAAGAATCGATCGCGCGGGCGGAAGCGCAGAGGATGATTGAGTCCATCTATTCCGCGCGCAACACTGCACAAGTGGCATTCATCCGCTTCCAGAATGTTTCTCAGGATGCCACCAACGGTATGTTCCTGGACGGTTTGCAGTCCATGAACGACTACGGACCGGACGGGCTTCCCAACACCTCCGACGATCTTTCCAGCATAGAGATCGGGCCCAATGGGCAGCCGCTAAGCAATTTTCAGCGCTCGATAGCGTTCGCGCCGGTCTACCTTTCCGACGGCGTCACCGTGGACGGCAATGTGCGCGCAGTCACCGTAACCATCCAATATCAGACGGGGAACAGAACACGCACCTACTCGCAACAGAGTTACATCTCGACCTACCGGTAGGAAGAATGAAGATGAGTTTCAAGCTTAACAATACGGGCAGAGACCAAAGGCAACGGGGTTTCACACTCATCGAGGGTACCATTGCGCTGGCAGTGGGCACCATCGTGGTCGGCGTCGCCTTCATGGCATTCAAGAATGCCACGGATGCTGGCCAGTTCAGCGTGACCCGTTCCAACAGCCAACAGAGCGCACGCGCGGCACTGAACGTCGTGCTACGCGACCTGGGACAGGCGGCGAATAGCTTCCCGCAAGCCGGAGTTCCTCTGCCGTCGGGAACTGGAACTTCCACGCTGTTTGGTTGCAGCGGCTGCGTCGCGGGAAGCAATACCTATCCCAACAATGTGATGGCACCGGTGAACCCGGGGGACAGCAAAGCCACCAATGGGACTACAGATACCATCACGGTGGCCTATAACGATCCCACCTGGCCGCCCACCGCACAAGCGGTGACCCCCGCCAGCGACGGCAGTTCGATCACCGTCAGCACCGCCAATTTTGCAGACCCTAATGGCGTGTTGCGCAAATACAACGATTCGGTTTACGGCTCCGCGGTCGGCGACATCATGATGGTTTACAACAGCAATGGATATGCCGTCGGCTATGTGACTACAGTAGGTGGTGGAGGAGTCCTGAGTCTTTCCTCGGGAACCAGCGATCCCTTGCACGTCAACCAGACCTCAGCACCCGCGGGAAACATCTCCTGGCTGCAGAACGTCGATAGCCTCGGAAACAAGACGGGTGTCTATCCCAATCCCACTTCTGCCAAACGCATCAGGGTGGTGACCTATTTCATTCAGAATATGCCGGGCCCGGACGGCGTCTCGGGAACAGCAGACGATATCCCGGTACTGATGCGGCAGGTGAATGGCCAGGCGGCGGTACCGGTGGCGGACTATGTGCAAAATTTCCAGATTACGTATGACACCTTTAACGATTCCACCTCGACTCTGCAAACGCAGCTGAACGGGGGAAGCGTGACCGATTCAACGCAGATCCGCAAGATCACGATCACGCTGCAGATTCGCTCCCCGCAGCCGATCAAGGGAAGCAATTTCGACGTGGTGCAGGTGACGGGTTCGGTCAGCCCGCGGGACTTATCTTTCAAAGATCGATATCACTGAGGTCTGACAGGCAAGAAGGGGAACACAAGGTATGGTGCAAAAAGCAATAGCGTCCACTCGTAAGCAGGCAGGGTTCGCGCTAGTTGCCGCAATTCTGCTGATGATCATCGTGTCGGCGGTCGCGGTAGCCGTGGTCTATTCGGTGGGCACGGAAAAGTCCGTCAGCGCCAATGACGAAGAGCGCAACCTGGCTTTCTACGGCGCAGAAGCAGCCATGGAAAAGATGACCGCCGATCTTGGCGGGCTCTATCAGACGCAGAAGTCCCCAACTATCGCCCAGATTCAAGCACTGCAGACGGCTGCGAACCAGCCCAACTTGAGCAATATCAGCTATCCTAGTGGAACCTACCAGTATGTGATGGCTGCCGACGCGCTGAATCCCGCCATGCCGGCCTCCACCACGCAGAACATCAGTTCGGGGTCGAATACCGGGCTTTACGCGCAGCTGGTGAGCATTCAGCTGCAAGCGGTGGCTCAGCGGCCCTCGGGTGCGCAGGTTCGCATGCTGCGCAACGTCGAAGTGGCGCTGATTCCCGTATTCCAATTTGGTATTTTTTCCGACAGCGATTTGAGTTTCTTCCCTGGTCCCGCTTTTGACTTTAACGGGAGAGTCTTTACCAACGGGAATCTCTTTTTGGCGTCCTCCGGAGGCTTGACGTTTCACGCCAAGGTGCAAGCGGTGAAAGATGTGGTGCGCGCGGTGCTGGTCAATGGTCTGGATGCCACTAGTCGCAACGCCGCCGTCAGTGTTCCCACCCAGGCTGCGGGCTGCGATGGGTCTAAACCACACTGCCGCGGGCTGGGCGAGAACGAGGGCAGTGTGGTAGCGGGTCCGGGCAGCGCTGCGACTACCAGCCCCAACTCCTGGACGAAGATCTCCGGCACCTTCTACAACCTGATGCTGCAGAACGGCGTCACTGGCGCCAAGACGCTGAAGTTGCCATTCGTCTCCGCGGGTGTGCCTGATACTTTCGAGATTGTGCGGCGGCCTCCTGGGGGAGAAACTTCTTCCAGCCCGGCCTATGACTCGCGCCTGTATAACGAGGCCCAGGTCCGCATTCTGCTGGATGATGTGCAGGCGAATCTGCCGGGCGGAGCCCAGGCGGGAGACGTCAATCTGGCGGCCGGCACGAATTACACCGTGGATGGCGTGGGCGCCAACCAGTACTTTGCCCGCGGAATCCTTTACAACACCACGACTTGTCTAAAGCCGGCGGGACCGCCTGCCTATGTTGCGCCCGCGTGGGTGAATCCCAACGGAGCCGCGGCGTATTGCGCCGCTAATGATTGGCCTCTGGTCACCGGCTGGTTGCGGGTGGAATATCACGACGCTTTGGGAAATTGGAATAACGTGACCGGGGAGTGGCTGAATGAGGGATTTGCGCGGCAGGGGAGCGCCGTGCCTAATGCGGAGGCGGGGGTTGCCAACACTGTGCACGTTCATGCCATTCTGCATTTCCAGATGATTCCGACCGTCGCTTACCTCAACGGTGAAACCAACAATCATTACAAGTACTTCCCGATCAATCTATATGACCCGCGTGAAGGTGAAATCCGGGATGCCAACCCATTGGCAAATGGAAATACCAGTTGCGCCATCGGCGGGATAATGAATGTGGTCGAGTTGAACATGGATAATCTGCGCATCTGGCTTGCCGGCGGTGCGGGGATGGCAGGCAAGAATGGGGCTAATGTCGAGTCCACCACTCAGAACGGTTACGTAGTCTATTTCTCCGATCGCCGCAGTGCCGTCGGTACCGATGGCACCCAGAGCACGCTGAATGGCGAATACAACTATCAGGACGTGGTAAATCCTAACGATGCTGCGGGAGCGCCCAATGGGGTGCTGGATGCCGGCGAAGATATTCGTGGCGACGGTGTGTTTTACAACGTGGGCGCCAATGGCGAAGGAACAGGTTTCGGGGTGGCTGGAGCGGCGGCCAATAACCCTACCACTCGTATCGCCAGCTGCGACACCACCGGACAAGCCAATCGCGTGACCGGTGCTCGCCATGCCCTGAAACTCGTGAACGGAAGTTCCAGCCATCTGCCTAGCACCGGCAGCGGCGGCGGAGTCACCGTTGCAAGTGAAAACCCAGTGTACGTGCAGGGTAACTGGAACTCTAATACGGCGAGCGGTTTCGGCGCCGTTCACGTTGCATCGGGCGTGATTGCAGATGCCGTGACTCTACTGTCCCTGAACTATACGGATTTACGGAGTCTGCAGCAGCCCACTCAGTTGGGCAATCGCGGCGCGGCCCGGACCTATTTCCGCCTGGCAATTGCCGCCGGGAAGAACGTCCCATTCCCTCATCCGGCATGGGCGCCTGCGTGTTGCGGCAGCAATTTTGACGACTTCGGAACCGACGGCGGGGTGCACAATTTCCTGCGTTACGTCGAGAACTGGGGCGGCATAGACTCAAACTACATGGGCTCCTTGATCAGCTTCTACTACTCGCGGCAGGGCGTGGGCACGTTCAAGTGTTGCTTGAGGGTGTACGGAGCCCCCAACCGCAACTACTCGTTCGATACCGAGTTCCTCGATCCTGCGAAGTTGCCGCCGGGAACACCGCGATTCGAGGATATCGACAATCTTGGTTACGCACAGGACTTCCGTCCACAGTAGGTCAACTCACAACCCAACAAAGCAAAGGCGCCGGTCTCCGGCGCCTTTTTCATCGGGCAATCGGGAAGTTCGAAGACAAACTGCAGATCCCTCGTCCGCCTGCGGCGGACTCGTGATGACAAGAGAAACG
>DASPRM010000016.1 GCA_035624455.1 Terriglobales bacterium | reverse complement strand
GCGATCGGGGAGGGATGTGCCTGCTGGGCAGCCAGCGGCGTGACCGGAAAAGTCCGCTTCAGGCCAGCCTCCTGGGCGATGGTTACGGGAACGGCGGTGACCCTCTGGACGGCTGAGCCAGGCGCCGGGGCCGCCAGTTGTGGCGCCGATGATTGTGGAGGCGAGGCTTGCGACGCGGCGGGAGTCGTAGGTTTGGGAGTCTCCGCGCGCTGGTCGCGGTGGTAGTAACTCCAAACGGCCAGGACTAAGGCCACCAGGAGCAGGAGTCCAGCCACCAGGTTCCAGGGAACCTGCGCGACGCGTTCGGAGGCATAATCGGTTCGTAACAGGCTGAGGACGGAGCCAGACTCGCCTTCGTTCTGCGGTTCGTGCACTGGCAATGCGGTCGGGTTCCCATCGGGATGATTGTTGACGAGGGCATTGACAGCAGCCATCGAATGCCGCTGTTGATTCAGAGCCGCCAGGTAGTCGGCGATGGCCTGTTCCTCGTTGATGCCCAAATGGCGAGCGTAGGCGCGGACGAAGCCCTTGTTGAAGATTCCGCCGGGTAGCTGGTCAAACTTCTCTTCTTCGAGAGCGCGCAGCAGGCGGGTGCTGATCTTGGTGGAGAGGGAGATTTCGTCCAGCGTGATCCCGCGTTGTTCCCGTTCCTGCTTCAGATGCTCGCCGAACGATGCCACTCGACGGTTCTCCTGGGACCCAGCCCACCGTTGTATGCCATGCTACCGCGATGTGGCGCGCTCCGAAAGAGAATGCTGAAAAATCTACGGGAAAAAGGCATTGGATGGGTTACGGGCAGGGTGCAAGGCGGGGCCCGGAGCAGGAGTGCAGCGGCTTGCACACTGGGTTGCGATGTCGTTGCAGCACGTGGCTTTGCGGGTACTTAGTTACTTAAGATCGTTGCCCGGGTTTCTCAGCGCAACCTATAATTCAGACACTTTCTCTCGCCGATCGAGGGACTTCGTGTATGTCCGAGGCTACCGGCATCGACCGTAGACGGCAAAGCCAGGAACTTACTATCTTCCACGACGTCGCCAAGGCGCTGACGTCTTCGCTGGACCTCGATTCTATTCTGCAAACCATCATGGAAAAGATGGCGGAATACTTCCGGCCGGACACCTGGTCGCTGCTGATGGTGGACGAGGAGCACAACGAACTTTATTTTGCCATTGCCGTGGGGGATGCGGCCGAGGCGCTGAAGAACGTGCGCCTGAAGGTGGGAGAGGGCATTGCAGGGTGGGTGGCCAAATACGGCGAGCAACTGATTGTTCCCGATGTGTACACCGATCCGCGGTTTGCCAAGCGCATCGACGAAGTCACCAAGTGGGAGACGCGCTCGATCATCTGCATTCCCCTGAACTCGAAGCATCGAGTGCTGGGCGTGATCCAGTTGGTGAACGTGGACATGAAGGGGTTCACGGACCGAGAGATATTCTTCCTGCAGGCGCTGTGCGACTACGCGGCGATCGCCATCGAGAACTCGCGGGCAGTGGAGAAGATCCAGGAACTGACAATCACCGACGACTGCACTGGTCTCTACAACGCACGCCACCTGTACAAGACGCTGGACACGGAGGTCTACCGCTCGTCCCGGTTCGGATACGAGTTCAGCGTGCTGTTCATCGATCTTGACCACTTCAAGCAGGTCAACGACACGCACGGGCACCTGGTGGGCAGCAAACTGCTGGCGGAGATCGGATACCTCATCAAGGCGCAACTGCGGCTGATCGATTACGCGTTCCGCTACGGCGGCGATGAGTTCGTGGTGCTCCTGCCACAGACCGGCAAGGACCAGGCGCTCAATGTAGCCAAGCGCCTGCGGGATGCCCTGCGCAACAGCATGTTCTGCAAGGAGGAAGGGCTGAATCTGAACGTGCGCGCATCGATCGGCCTGGCGACGTACCCGCACGACGCCAAGTCGTCGCACGATGTGATCCGTCAAGCCGACGAGATGATGTACCTGGTGAAGAACACGACTCGCGACAATATCGGCATTGCGCAGCGGGGAGTGATGAAGTAGCCC
>DASPRM010000015.1 GCA_035624455.1 Terriglobales bacterium | reverse complement strand
GCCGCCGCAGCCGATCAGCGGAGCAAGGTCGTTACGCGGGCCGATTCTTGTGGGAGCGGGAGCGGGCGCGGGGATCGCGATCATCTCTGCAACCGCGGACAATAAGGGCAGCCTGAGCCCGTCGGATCCCTCGAAGCCGTAGAGGATTCCCGAAAACGTCAACGCAGGTCGGCATACGTCTGCCAGGTACCTATTGTCCACCCGTCAACTGATCGCCCTTGTCCGATCCAGGACTGCCCTCGGTCTGGGCTGGCTTCTTAGGGATCTGGGCAGCTGCAAGGACCGCAGCTTCGACCGCCTTCAAGGCAACCTCACGCGCAAACGAATGATCGCTCGCAAGAATCAAGAAGTGTAGTGGGCTACCCAATGTTTGAAGACCACCCACCCTCCGCGAAAAACGCGGAAGGGTGGGCCAACCCCATAGCAGTCAGCAGTCATTAAGCTTGTCTTCAGGATAGACACAAGATCCTTCGACTCAGTGCCCGCGACCCGCAAGAGGCGCGGGTCGGAAAGGGAAACGGGCGCTTCGCTCAGGATGACAGCGTATATTTCCCGTTGGCTTGAATGGCCGGCCCTGTGAGCAAGTTCATCGCAAACGCCTGTTACTAATGTTCTAGGACTGCGGAGTGTGCGCTGGGGAGTTGCCTTGCACGTTATTGGTACGACTCGAAGTAACATCTGGGTCGTCACGCAAAGAAAGTGGCAGAGTCAGGAGTTGGCCCGTGACGGACATCCCCCAAGAAGAAGAAATCGTAACCTGCGTGTCGTGTGATTACCGCTATCCCAGAAGCTGGGGAGCGTGCAATATCTGCGGCGCGCCCGCCCCAACTGTCCAGCCAGCAGCGCGTGAATCGGATAATCCAAAGCAGGTCGAATCGGAAGCAAGCGAGATCATTGAAGCTGCGACGGAAATACGCCCGGAAAATCGCGAGCACGATGCAGCAGTTGTCCGGCTGGCGAGGAGAGCTTCGGTTCTGGTGTCGACGGCGGCGGCTGCCATTGCCATGGTTGGAATTGTGGCGCATCGATCGGTGAGCACGTCGGTGAGCGACAGCCTGGTAAGGGAAATCGCGAGCGTGTCGGCGCCCGCAGAGCCGGCGCTGCGGGCAAAACCTGCTCCGGTTCGCCGGACGATCGTCAACACGCCCGCTTCTCCTGTTGCGCAGCTCAAGCCTGCAAAAGTGCAGGTAGAGAAAACGGAAAAAGAGGAGAGCGACGACACACTGGATCCAGCCAGGTTGTGGCAGATGGTCAGACGGGGCAATACGACTGCTGAAGTAACACTCGCCAAGCTGTATCTCGAGGGCGAAGCGCTGGAGCAGAATTGTGAGCAGGCGCACTTGCTACTGGTGGCGGCATCGAAAAGGGGTAGCCGCGCCGCCGACAACCTTCTGGGCAGTGCATACACGAATCGTTGCAACTGATCAAAGTACGAACGCCCAGTTCCGGTCGAGCAAAAACCCCGCCCAAGCTGCGCTTAAATGGGGCACCCTCAGGAGTATAGGAGAATCGGGTAAGTAGTAGTCTTTCGGGCTGACCGGTTACCCATCGGTACTGATCAGCAGATCCAATTGAAATACTCGCCCTGCATGACGACGCCAGAGCACATGTCGGTGGCGAACCAGTAGGCGATTTCGCGATAATTCTTCACAGCGAAGATGGCGAGGTCCGCGTCTTTGCCAGATTCGATACTGCCTTTCCGATGCTCCAGTTGGAGCGAGCAAGCCCCATTGATGGTTGCTGCGGAGATGGCTTCCGCCGGCGACATCTTCATTTGCGTGCAGGCAAGCGAAAGCACAAAAGGCATGCTCACGGTAGGTGAGGTGCCAGGATTGTAGTCAGTGGCGAGAGCAACGGCTGCACCGGCATCGATCAGCTTGCGAGCCGGCGGATACTGCTGGAGGCCGAGGAAGTAGTTTGAGCCGGGGAGCAGGGTGGGTACGATATCGCTTCTCTCGAATGCGCGGAGATCCTCATCGAGCACGTGGTCCACATGGTCAAGAGATGCGGGTTGAAAGCGTTGCAACGAGCCGAGGGGCGCGGGGGTAAGCTGGCAGACATGGGCGCGGACCCCGAGGCCATGTTGGCGCGCTGCGCGGAATACCTGCTCCGATTCTTCCAGGGTGAAAGCCCCGCGTTCGCAGAAAACGTCTACGAAGTCCGCTAATCTCCGCTTCGCCACCAGTGGAATAAGCTCGGCAGTGACCATCTCGAGATAATCGCCCCGCCGATCCTGATATTCCGGTGGGACGACGTGAGCCGCGAGCAAGGTAGGAACCACGGTTCCCGGCCAACCGCGACCGGCAGAACGAACTGCTTCCAGTGATTTCACTTCCGAGTTGAGACTCAGTCCATAGCCCGACTTGGCTTCGACGGTTGTTGTCCCCTGGCGAGCCATTCGTTGAAACACATTTAGCACCGAGTCGGACAGTGAATTCGCATCTGCCTGCCGAACCCCTTCAATGCTGGATCGAATACCGCCGCCGGACTTTGCGATTTCTTCGTAGCTGGCCCCGGAAATGCGTTTTTCAAAATCTACCAGCCGCGGGGCGGTGAATACGGGATGGGAGTGCGAATCGACAAAGCCGGGTAACACCACTCCGCCACGGCAATCGACTTCGCGAATACTCTTGCGGTTTTTCTGCAGCCAGGAATCGTTTTCGGCGTCAAGACGCGGCCCTACGGACACAATCTTGCCGGCAACACAGAGCACGGCGGCATCTTCGATGATCTCGAGCTGCGTGAGTTGCTGCCGACGACGGAGGCCGCGTTCTCCGCGCAGGGTGAGAAGCTGCCCAATGTTCGTGAGGAAGAGAGCAGGCTGCGTGCGGACAGCTCTCTTGCTTCCGCGGGCCGCCGTCACTCCGGCAGACCTCTGTCGCTCATCGGGATCCGAATGCCGTTTTTCTCGGCAAACTCGCGAGCTTCGCCGTAACCGGCGTCCACATGACGGGCAACGCCGATGCCGGGATCATTGGTGAGCACGCGCTCGATGCGCGCAGCCATGTGTTCGCTGCCGTCGGCGACCGTAACCTGTCCTGCGTGCTGCGAGTAGCCGATACCAACACCGCCGCCATTGTGAATCGAAACCCAGGAAGCGCCGCTGGCGGTGTTGAGCATGGCATTGAGCAGCGGCCAGTCGGCGATGGCATCGCTGCCATCCTTCATGGCCTCGGTTTCGCGGAAGGGAGAGGCCACCGAGCCACAGTCAAGATGGTCTCTGCCCATCACGATGGGCGCCTTGATGCGACCGCTCCTGACCAGATCGTTGATGGCCAAACCGAACTGGGCGCGCTCACCATATCCGAGCCAGCAGATACGCGCCGGGAGTCCCTGGTACTTGATGCGCTTGCGCGCCAGATTAATCCAGCGGCTGAGAATTCGGTTGTCGGGAAACATCTGCAATACGAGGTCATCAGTAACAGCGATATCGGAGGGCTCGCCCGACAAAGCCACCCAGCGGAAGGGGCCACGGCCTTCGCAGAAGAGCGGCCGGATGTACTGCGGAACAAATCCCGGGAAGTCGTAGGCGTTCTTCACTCCACGCTGAAATGCGAAGGTGCGTATGTTGTTCCCGTAGTCGAAGGTTACTGCTCCCATCTTTTGCAAGGCGAGCATGCCTTCGACGTGACGGGCGATCGAATCGAGCGAGCGCTCCTGGTAACCCTTGGGATCGCGCTGGCGCAACTCTGCGGCTTGCTCGACCGAGAGTCCCTGCGGGATGTAGCCGTTCAGGGGGTCGTGCGCGGAGGTCTGATCAGTAAGAATGTCGGGCAACACGCCGCGGTTGGCAAGTTCGGGAATGATATCGGCGCAGTTCCCTACCAGGCCGACCGAAACGGCTTCTTTCTTGCGCACGGCATTTTTCAGGATGCGCAGCGCTTCGTCGAGCGTGTTGACCATGAAGTCGCAATAGCCGGTCTTGAGGCGCTTCTTGATGCGCTCGGGATCGACTTCAATGCCGAGAAACGCCGCGCCATTCATGGTGGCGGCCAAGGGCTGGGCGCCGCCCATACCGCCCATGCCGCCGCTGACGATGAGCTTGCCTTCGAGATTGCCGTCGAAATGCTTGGCGCCCGCGGCAGCAAAGGTTTCAAATGTGCCTTGCACGATGCCCTGCGAGCCGATGTAGATCCAGGAGCCGGCGGTCATCTGGCCATACATGATGAGACCAGCGCGCTCGAGTTGATTGAATGTGTCCCAATTCGACCAATGGCCGACGAGATTGGAATTGGCGATCAGCACGCGTGGAGCATATTCGTGCGTGCGAAAGATACCCACAGGCTTGCCTGACTGAACCAGGAGTGTCTCGTCGTTCGCGAGCGAGCGCAGCGATGAAACGATCGCGCGGTAGCAATCCCAATTGCGGGCCGCGCGGCCGGTGCCGCCATAGACAACCAGGTCACGAGGCCGCTCACCGACTTCTTCGTCGAGATTGTTCATCAGCATGCGCATGGCGGCTTCCTGCTGCCAGCCCTTGCAGGTGATTGCGGTGCCGCGCGGAGCTCGAATGGGAGTGTAAGCAGGAGCACTGAATTCGGTTTCGACCGGCATGGCACTGATGTTAGTCCGCAGCGGCGGGCAGTGCAATCGAGCGTGCGCGAGCTGCAAAATCGAGAGTGCGCGGCGCACAAGGTCGATTGCGGGCGGTCGACAAAGAGGGGAATTGCGCGGTGAGGTCGGACCATTGCGAGACTCGCAAGGAGTTTGAGTAAAACGGTTGCGGTTGTTAGAATGACGATTCGAGTGTGCTACGTTTGCTTGCCAGAGTTGAGCGTTGCGCGATTGCTCGCCGACACAGCGGCAGACTTCCCGGAGTTCTGAATCAGCCTCCCGGCGCTCACCGGTGAGAGCGTTCAACGTGGCCAGGTAGCTCAGATGGTAGAGCGCAGCCCTGAAAAGGCTGGCGTCGGCGGTTCGATTCCGTCCCTGGCCACCATTTTTCTCAATGGTTTAGAAAATCCACTCAAAATTTCCCACCCGTGATTTCACAGCTGTGGTTGCTCACCTATCGGCGGACGATTTGAATACGGCGAGTGCGACACGAGCGACCTGTTCCAACGCTTTCTTATCTGACTTTA
>DASPRM010000014.1 GCA_035624455.1 Terriglobales bacterium | reverse complement strand
CTGGCACGATTGGATGAGTGTGGTTAGACACAGGCTCCGGGAATCCTGAAAGCAATGTACTGATCAGATCCAACAACCCAGGAACCCAAAACCTTCATTGGCTTAGCCTTTCTGGTCTCAGAGCTATTCAGCGTGCGGCAGACTGAGTATCTCCGGCTCGCTCCGCGATGGGCCGGGCGTACCGCACGAGAGAGAGGAGAAAGTTTCCCGGCTCCTCGGTCATCGGCATGTGCCCGGAATGCTCGAACCAAACCAGGTGTTTCTCCGGTGCCTTTACCGTTTCGAACCAGTGGGAGGCAATTTCAGAATTAACATTCATGTCGTGGCGACCTTCGAACAGGATCAGTGGGACCGCGAGCTTGCTGATTTTGGTGAGATTGGTGGCGACCAGGTCGGGAAGCAGATAAGGCGTGGCAAACTTATTGCCATCCCAGATATGGCTGATTTCCTGATCGCTATAGTCGGGCGAAAGCTGTGCGAGAGCGCTATCGGCCGAATTGTCGGTACGATAGGCCATTACGCCACCGAAATAGCCCACCCATTTGCGTTGGGTGTAGAGATCCTTAATCGGGAGCGGCTGCCCAGGTGGCGGGTAGGGGGCGATTGCTTCCAGCTCGCGTACCGCCTCCGAGTTGCCTGCGCGCCGCGCGGCGTCGATCGCGAAGCGCCAGCCCCGTTGCTCATTCTCGGGTCCGTTAATGGACTGGCACACCCCGATATAGGCATACAGCCATTCGGGGTGACGCTGTGCTAATTGCAAGCCGAGGAAGCTGCCGTAGCTATGGGCGAGGACGAAAATCTTATCCTTGCCAAACTCGCTGCGCGCCCAGATGACCATCTCTTCAACATCGGAGATCATCCTTTCCGTTGTGAGGGTCGAAGCGATCTTGGCAGGATCGGTGAGGAGATAGGTTTTGCCGGCCGCGCGCTGGTCCCATTGCACGACCGTGAAATATTCCTCCAAGCCGCGAGCGAACCACCAGCTCATCGGGATCGAGACGTAACCCGGTCCGCCGTGGACGTATAACAGCACTGGATTTCTACGATCGGTGCCACGTATCGACACCCATTGATCGATTCCGCCGATACGCACTCTCTCGAGCCGTTCCACTCCATTAGGCGTTAGAATCTTGCGCGCATTGCTGATGATTGCAGTCGCCTCTGCGCGGGTGGTGGGTTTCGGAGATGGCTCATCCGCTGATGAGCCCACAATCGCAAGCGCGACGAGCACAGCCGCCAGCCTGCGGCCAGCTCTGATGTTGGAGTTGAAGGTCATGTCCCCACCTTAGTTCAGCTATCAGCACCCGCCAAGAGCGAGTCATGAGAATCGGCCACAAATGACGGAGGATTCTCGATTTCAATACGGACAGCGACGCGCCTCAATTTCCTGGTTCGAAGCGGAACTTCGATGCCCTCTCCGAAGGAACTGGGTCCAAGAATGCGACGGTTGAAGCACCACCTCTCCCCTCAATTGTAGGGAGTTGTACCGAAATATCCGGGGGAAGCGCAGTCTCTTCAGGCAACTTAGGATTTTGAACCTCGGTCCACGATTGCTAATCGACGTTGGATATCATCAGTTCTCTGATCGGCAGATCGGCATGGAGGGTTCCGCGCGATTGCCGTCCCGGTCTCCGTACCGGGAACGTGCTTTTGGCAGTCTGAGCGCTTTGTCGCCGGACCGGAGGGGGTGTGGAGATTGATGATCGTATTTGCCAACGCCACGTGGGAAAAAGCCTGAGGAAAGTTCCCGACCAGGCGCCTCGCGGTCGGATGGTACTCTTCGGACAGGAGACCGACGTCATTCCTGAGTTTCAAGAGCCGGTGCAACAGGTGCTGGGCGTCAGAATGGCGTCCCATAAGTTCATAGACATCAGCCAGCCAGAAACTGCAGGGCAGGAAAGCCCCTTCTCCGCTTGGCAATCCGTCATTGACTCGCTGTGTCAGATAGCGCAATACAAAGCCATTCCGCACAAGGCGCTTCTCGATCTGCTGGACCGTACCCCGAATCCGAGGGTCCGAAGGAGGCAGAAAACCGACCAAAGGCAACAGCAGCAAAGCTGCGTCTAGCTCTCTTGAGCCGTAGGATTGAACGAAAGTTCCAAGAGCAGGATCGAATCCGTAGCGGCAGACCTCCTTGTGAATTAGTTCCCGTATCTGCCGCCATTTGTCCAGGGGAACATCCAGCGCGAACCGCTCGGCAGTTCTTATTGTCCGGTCGAATGCAACCCAGACCATTACTTTGGAATGAGTGAAGTGTCTCTTACTTCCGCGGATTTCCCATATTCCTTTATTAGCTTTGCGCCAAATCTTTTCCAGATGCGCTAACAGGACCTTTTGGAGAGCAAGCTCCGGCCGGTTGCCTGGCCGCCGCGTGAACCGGCCAGCCTGGTGCAAAACATCGGCGAGCTCGCCAAAGATATCCACCTGCAGCTGCCGGCTGGCCGCGTTGCCTACCCTCACCGGTAACGCTCCGCCATACCCTGAAAGCCAGGGTACCTCCCATTCCAACAGATGACGTTCACCCGCAACGCCATACACGACCTGGATTTGATCGGGGCTGCCTGCGACAGAGCGCACCAGCCAGTCTCGCCAGCGGCGAGCCTCAAGCTGGTAGCCGGCGTGCATCAAGGCAAATAATGTAAAAGTGGCATCTCGCACCCAGCAGAAACGATAATCCCAATTCCGCGTTCCGCCAGGTTGCTCGGGCAGCGATGTAGTCGGAGCGGCGACGATGCCGCCGGTCGGCTGATAGGTCAGCGCCTTCAGGGTGATGAGAGAGCGCTGCACTGCGTCCGCGTATGGCCCTTGGTACGTACAGCGCG
>DASPRM010000013.1 GCA_035624455.1 Terriglobales bacterium | reverse complement strand
TCGACCCCAAGACGTCAACACAGAAAAACACATCTGCATAGATATAGTTGAGCGTCGCAAACAGCCATAACACTGAGAGCCTGACTCGAATGTCTTCCATGGGGGCCTCCTGTGCTGCCTAAGCGGGCCGTGATGTTCGGCTACCGCAGTGAACCATGCGATTTTCGCAACATGCGGAGCCGAAAGTTGGCCATCATACTATGGATGAGCTCTGCAAAAAGACTCAGCTAACGACCCGCGAAAAGAATGCAACTCAGGCCTGTGGAATGGAGCCGACCCGGAGACTCCTTTTTTGAGCAAGCCAAGGTCGAGTACGCCAAGTTGCAGTAGCGCATCAACTTCGAGTCCTCCTGCCGAGAAGGGATCCCTAACTGTTGTAAACACGGCTACACTCACAACTTTTTGTCGTCCTCTCCGCTGTCCGTTGTTTGAGCGCGTCCGCGCAATCGAAATTGTGGCGAAGGCCAAAAACAACGCCGCGCTGCCTTGTAGCCCATTGGTAGCACCTAGTCCATGAACTTTCCATTAATTGCGCAGAGTTTTGCATCTTTCTGCAGAAACATAACTTAACGTGTCCCTAATCCATTGATTATAAAAATGCAATGCTGTGGATGGTTTGGATCGCCGATTGCCCAAGACAAGAAATAGAACCAAGCCTCACTAGGACCCTATCCCTAGTAAGCTCTCCTGGGAAGTCGGGTTCAAGAAAACCAACCTAGCTGGGCTCCAACATGCTGGAGCCTAGACGTACACGACCGGAGCATCGGAGAGGAAGTTATGAGTGTTTTCGAAAGGCGACGTCGATCGGCTTTGCTGATCGTAATTGGGCTGGCTTTAGTGACAGCGCTGCCTGCTCTTGCTACCACAGTGGGCACGTTCAACATCGCTGGAACCGTAACCTTCACGCAAAATACCATCACCTGGACAAGCGACCTGTCGCCGTTCCCCCCAGACAAAGCCACCGTAGGACCTGGCCCGACGGGAATCTACTCGGCACTGGGAGGCACAACCGTAACAATCGATGACCTGAACCGTGCCACAGAGCCCGTAGGAGTGGCGTTCCCGACGCGGCCCTTTATCAGCTTCGACGCTGCTCCTGCTTTGTCGCCTCTGCTCATCAGCTTTATCTTCCCCGGGATCTACGACCCTGCAGGATGCGCCGCCAGTCCGCCCGCTGTCGGACAGACTTGTACCCCGAGCTTGCCGGGTGCTGCCTCGCCCTTCAGTTTCCTAAACACACCACCACCGAATGCACCAGGCTCCTCCGCGACATGGGTATTTCAGGGAGTTTCGGCAGATGGTACCGAGACTTGGAACGGAGTCTTCACTTCGCAGTTCACGCTTCCCTTCCAGACGGTATTAGCGGCGTTTGCTCCGGGCGGTCCGGGCTCGGTGACCAATACGTATTCCGCGACGATTACGGTATCTTCGACTACAACGCCACCTGTTCCCGAACCCTCCAGCATGCTTCTGCTGGGCAGCGGCTTGCTTGGGGTAGCGGGGATGATTCGCCGCAAGCTGAAACTGTAGAGCGGGTTGTACGTTCTAAAGCAGCCGCCTTCGGGCGGCTGTTTTCATTTCGAGAACGTTAAGTGTTGAAAACAGGCGAAAGCGCTGCCGATCCGGATTATGAGTGTAATGATTCCATAACAATGTCGGCTCCCAGGCCCGAGTAGACTTTGGCGGGGCAAACCAACCAAAGGGCTCGGAGGAAAGGAGCCGAACATGCTGATTATAGGTTGTGACTATCATCCGGGCTTCCAGCAAATTGCCTATGTAGACAGCGAGACAGGGGAGATCGCCGAACGGCGGCTAACCCACCGGGAAGAAGCCGAGCAGTTTTACGGCACGCTTAAAGAGCGAAGTTTGCGTGTGCGGGTGGGCATGGAAGCTAGCGGGCACGCAGGCTGGTTTGAGCGTTTGCTGCGCGAGTTGCAGTTCGAGTTGTGGATCGGGGACGCAGCGGAAGTTCGCAGCAAACGGGTGCGCAAGCAGAAAACCGATCGGCAGGACGCACAGCTGTTGCTGAGACTGATGGTGGAAGACCGCTTCCCGCGGATCTGGGTCGCAGATGCAGAGAATCGTGATCTGCGACAACTGCTGTGGCATCGACACCGACTGGTGCAGATGCGCACCCGGGTGATGAATCAGCTGCATGTGGTAGCGCTTAACGAAGGCCTGCGGCGTAAGAAGGCACTGTGGCGGCCAGCCGGTCGCAACGAACTGGAATCGTTGGTACTGGCTCCCTGGGCCAGCCGACGGCGGCAAGACCTGCTCGACTTGTTCGACCAACTCAGGCCGAAGATCCAGGAGTTGACACAAGCACTGGAAGAGGAAGTGGAGAAGCGTCCGGTGACGCGGCGGCTGATGACCCATCCTGGAGTCGGTCCACTGACGGCACTAGCCTTCGAGTTGGTGATCGGAAATCCGGAACGCTTTCACGGCGGGAAGCAGATCGCCAGCTATGTCGGGCTGGTTCCCTCGGAGGAGTCCAGCGGCGATCGGCGCCGCCTGGGGCATATCAGCAAGCAAGGCAATGCACTGCTTCGCTATCTGCTGGTGGAAGCGGCGCAGGTCACGGTGCGCAGCCAACCGCAGTGGCGCAGCAAGTTTTTCCATCTCGCCATGCGGCGCGGACGGAAGATCGCCAAAGTAGCGATGGCGCGGAAGCTGGCGGTACATCTGTACTGGATGTGGCGCCAGGGCTGCGACTACGGCCAGATGCACAAGCTCGGTTCGCACGCGGGAGAGCCCGGAAATCGCTATGGTGTCGAGTAAATCACCGACGTAATGATTGGGTATCCCGCTCCCCGGAAAGGGGAGTTCGCACAAGTAATCATGATCGAGGTTGTGATCGAAGAGATGGTTGGGTCGGACTGAGTTCCTGACCGCCACGATTATCGGCGAGCCTGAGGTTGGAAAAGCGCAAACCATCCACGAGAGCGAAATGGCGCTCTTCTAAGAGTGCAGGCAGCAGTGTGCTCGAAGAGAACTTGACACCGCCGACATTGTTAGAGATGGCGATTTCACACGACTAGCAGCGGTCTTTACGTTTGCCAGTATGGCTGCCAGTTTCTATCAAGCAGAAGAGGCAATGCGGCAAAAAAGAAGCCGCTCCGAAAGAGCGGCTTTACCTGAGTCTTGTTTTAACTGCTTACTTGCGCAGCTTTTTGCGAATCGCGCCGAACGCTCCGACGAGGCCGCTCCCCAGCAGGGCCAGGCTGGTGGGTTCTGGAACTGGGGCTGCCGGTTCGAATGAGGCGACGGTCGTCACTCCGCCATCAATCACAGAGACATTACCCGGCTTGAAATTCGTGGCATTGGTGCTGATGACCAGCACAAGAGAAGTTTCTCCCGGCTGAATCTTAGAGGAATCTGGTGGGGTGAAACTGAATCCAACCACGTCTCCAACGCTGTTGCGATCACCAGTGAATGGAGTAACGACACCATCAACAAATGGTGATGCTCCTCCAAGGGTTCCGCCATCGCTACGAAAGCCCAACGCAGTCGTAAACCCAAAGAAATTCGTGGCCGTCACACGTGCCAGAGGATCGCAGGGCTGTTGCCCAGGCAAGCCGCAATTGGGAGCAGTCACGTTATTCGTGACCTGGTAATAGAAATCCAGAGTTCCACCCGACTCCTGGTAAACGGCCGAAACTACAGTTCCGGAATCGGTGCCGAGTGAGGAGACAAACGGAGCGGACAGGCTGGCCAGCAGCGTTCCGGGAACATCACCGGTCGCATCTCCTGGAAAGACCGTATCACCAGGGTTTGCCGGTGTCGTTCCGATCAGATTCGCTAGAGCGCTTGGACCCAGCGCCCCTGCCAGCAACATCAACAGGCATACTGCCAATAGCTTTTTCATTTGACCCTCTTAGCCCAAGACTGAGAAACCTCTTCACTCGCAGGAGCACGTTGGGTGCCACTATAAGTCTAGAAATTTCAGTACATCAGCGCTGATGTGTGCAAAGTGCTGCACATGAGAGTGGAGCCGCTTTACCGCCCCTCCAGCCCGTCTAGACACCTGCTCCGGTCGTCACGACCACCCGGCGGCCCACTACCTCGTAATTTCCTGACAGGACGATGTTGATCGCCTCGGTGTAGGAGAGGTGTTCCTGCTCGAGGATGCGTGCTGCCAGAGTGTGTTCGTCGTCGTTTTCGAGAACGGGGACGGCATGCTGCACGATGATGGCGCCGTGATCGAGAAACTCGTCGACAAAATGCACAGTGCACCCCGAGATCTTCACGCCGTGCTCGAAGGCCTGCTTCTGGGCATCGAGTCCGGGAAATGCCGGCAGCAAGGAAGGATGGATGTTCAAGATTCGCTGCGGAAAGGCTCGGATGAACAGCGGCGAGAGCAGACGCATGTAGCCGGCCAGGCAGACCAGGTCAACCTGGGCGTCCTTGAGCGCGGCTACGACCTCGGCATCGTGTTCTTCGCGTTGTTTGCCCTTGGAAGGAATCACCAGGGCATTTAATCCCAATTGACGGGCATGCTCGACTCCCGGCGCCTCGGCGCGGTTGGAGATCACGAGTGCGATGCGGGCGGGAATGCGCCCTTCCTGGCAAGAGCGCGCGATAGCCGCGAAGTTGGAGCCGCGTCCGGAGAGAAGGATGCCCAGATGCTTCATCTGAGCTCATTCTTTCATTGGGTGGGGCACCCGACAAGTGTGGACGTCACGGGGAAGTGAGTTGGTCAGGGGAAGCCCATCTGATCCCACCCTTACGCCCCTGCGGGGCTAGAGGGTGGGGCACCCGACAAGCGCGGGTCGGGAAAATCAACCGGGCGCCTCGCTCAGGATGACAAGAATGGGAGATTGTCGCGCGAGCGCATCTTCCCTACGCGTAAACGACTTTGCGCTCGCCTTTGATGATGCGGCCGATGGTGTAACCCTTCTCACCGGCGCGCTCGAGGATGGTCTGGACCTTTTTGAACTTCTTGGTGGGGACTACCAGGATCATGCCGATCCCCATATTGAAGGTGCGCATCATTTCGCCCTGGGAGAGATTCCCCAGCTTCTGCATATGGGTAAAGACTGGGGGAACCGCCCAGCTTCCCATCTGGATCACCGCCGCCGTGCCCTTGGGGAGCACACGCGGAAGGTTCTCGGTAATGCCCCCGCCGGTAATGTGCGCCATGGCGGATACTGCTTCTGCTTCTACGATCCGCTTGACCACCGGCCAGTAGCTCTTGTGGGTCTTCATGAGTTCGCCGCCCACTTTGCCTTTCAGCTCGTTCACGTAGGTTTCGGTGGAGTAGCGGGCTTCGCCAAACAAAAGCCTGCGGGCAAGGGAATAGCCATTGGTATGCAATCCGTTGGAGGGAAGACCCACCAGCACATCCCCGACCTGAACACTTTTTCCATTAATGATTTTGTCGCGCTCGACTACGCCCACGATGAAGCCGGCCAGATCGTATTCTCGATTGGCGTAGAAGCCGGGCATCTCGGCGGTTTCGCCGCCAATCAGGGCGCAACCGTTGTGCTTGCAGGCGTCGGCAATTCCGCTGACAACTTTCTCGGCGATATCCGGATCGAGTCTGCCGGTGGCGAAATAGTCCATAAAGAAGAGCGGAGCGGCGCCCTGCACGGCAATGTCGTTGACACAGTGATTGACCAGATCGGCGCCGATCGTGTGGTGCAGATTCATCTCGAAGGCGACTTTTAACTTCGTGCCCACGCCATCTACGCTGGAGACCAATACCGGGTCGCGGTACTTCTTTTTGTCTACCGCGAACAGACCGCCAAAGCCGCCAATGTCGCTGAGAACGCTTTTATTAAAGGTGCGGTGAGCAAGGTAGCGAATTCGCTGCTTGGTGCGGTTGGCGCGCTCGATGTCCACGCCGGCATCGGCGTAGGTAATTTCACGATCAGGAGATGCGGCGTCTTGTGGCAAGTTGGGTCGTCGATCCTGGGGAGTGCCGAAAGGCCCCTTATTCTAGCATCCAGCCAAAACTGTACTGATCTGTGGAACTGTCCGGCCCGGCACGAAAATCCAGTATTGGGATCGCCTTAGCGGTGGTCCCCGCCGGAGTTGCGTGGTTTAGGGGCCTACTTCAGGACGTAAGTCGAGAAATGATAGGCGAGCACACCCAGAAGGGCCAGGGCAGCTGCTACATAACCGGTAACAATCCAGACGTTGCGTTCCTTATGAGTGGGGCCGACTGATACTTGATGGGCCCGATTGGGTGCCTCGTTCGCCATTCTCTGCCTCCGATTCCGTCCAGCCTATGCGAACAGAATTCTTAGTAGTAAAGCGCTATGAGCCCTCTTGGGGCGGCTTGACGGTTTGCCGGAGGCGAGAAAATTCTACCTCAATCGAGCGCAGTGTGGGGGGATTTTCCCGGAGGAGGGTCGAAAAAGGCGGGGGTATCGTCATTTCCGCACCGGTTTCCTGAGAACAGCCAGAGGTGCCCCGCATCTTCAAAAAGAAAGGCACAGCCACGGGGACTGTGCCTTTTACGCCAGGAGGAGAGTGCGTTTAATTGCTGTTGCTATCGTTTTACGTCGTGCGCCGTCTCCAGGTGGTTCTCAACGCTGAAAGCTCCGAATACCTGGTTGGCGCGGATGCCGGCGATCTGCTTGTCCATGGGAGAAAGCACAGTTCCATACAGCCCCACATGTCCGTTGTCCACCAGGATACGAATTGGACGCTGCGGGTCCAGGCCGTACTTCGACAGTGCCGGGTCGCCGTAGACGGCGCGCAGGGTACGAAGACGGATGGCGTCATCAAAGTTCGAGACCGGTGCGACCTTTACTTCATTCACCACGTTCTTAACGCCTTTGGTGTTCTCAACCACGGCGAAGGCTGAATCCCGATCCACGGGGGTGCGGACTTCGCCACCCAGGGTGACCATGCCATCCTTCACGCCGACGGTGAGCACATTAAATACATTGCCGTAGCCAACGCGATCGTAACGAAGCTCTTTGGCCAGTTTTTCCTGCAACTCGGTATCTGGCAGGGTGGGCCCAGCAACCACTATCTGGTCTTGAACATTTCGCACATGCGCAGCCTTGCGGGCTTGCTTGAGCGCGTCCAGTTTGGCTTTGTAGTTGTCGACGGTCCCCTGCAGGGTAACTGCCCCGTTGTTGACCGAAGACTGTACGTTCTTGAGTTCCGACTTTGACTGCAACTTGCTGTTAACGCTGGATTGGATATCTGCATCGCTACTGGTGACAGTGGCGAAGGCCATCCCCGCAGATAAGATTCCGGTAAGGAGACCCGCCACCAACTTGCTGAGAGACATAAGTTCACCTCCGAACCAATTAACTAGTTAGTTAAAACACGGGAGGGATGGGAAAGTTGCAGGCGTGCTGGGAAGTTGTTTTCGGCTGTCTACGGCTGAAGCCGTGCGCTTTCACAAGCGATGGATGAGATAGCTTCTAACTGCCGAGATCACTGAATGCCGAATGCTGATTACTAATTACCAGTCTTGTTCCGTAGCCAGAAGAAGCGGAGGCGCCTCGAGCGCCCTGGGGTATAGTGCGCCTAGCGCCACTTCCACAGATATCATCTCGCGGGCAGGCTTATTTCCCGTGGAGGACGTCGGCAATAGTTGAGCTGATCTTTTATCTGAACTTGGTGAGCTGGGGTTGGAAGTATGGCACTGAAAAAGGTTGTGGTCTATTTCGAGGATCAGCGCGATGCTCTCCGTTTCGCGCTGGCCGCAGGTTCGGTTCTGGCTGAAGAAGCGCATTGCACGCCGCGCGAGACTACTCCGCTGACCCAGACGCTGCGTCGCGCTGCCCGCATTCGCAGCGGCGGTACCATCACGCTTGAGGACGAGCCAGAGCTTCCCAGCCAGAACTGGGACGGCAATTAGCAATTAGCAGTTGGGCACGCCAACCGCAGGGTCTTTCCCGTTCGGACGGGACAGGCGAGATCGGCTGTCCTACACAAGCCGGTCGGGGTCCTCAACTTGCGAACGATGCTGACCAACCGGGTAGTGAAAGCCTGCTCATGGCTGGGGGCTGAATCCTGAGTGCTGAATGCCAGGCGGCGGCGGCTGGTTCTGAGCTTTTCAGCTTACCCGATTACCAATCTACTATCGCCCAATGTCCTCATTCCACAAATCCGGGTGCGCCGCGATAAATGAACGCATCAGCTCGATGCATTCAGCGTCGTCGAGCACGGTAAGGCGCACGCCGCGTTGGGCGAACAGGTCCTCGGCGCCCAGGAAGTTTCGGTTCTCGCCAATGATGACCGCGGGAATCCGGTAGAGGAGCGTTGTGCCGGTGCACATGATGCAGGGACTCAGTGTGCTGACCAGTGTGAGCTCGGGCCAGTCGCGACGACGGCCGGCGTTGCGCAGGCAGACCACCTCGGCGTGAGCCGTCGGGTCTCCTGTCTGCACACGCAGATTGTGACCACGAGCGACGATGCCGCCGTGAGCATCGGCGAGCACCGAACCGATCGGCAGCCCACCCTCTTTCAGCCCCAGGCGGGCTTCGGTGACAGCTTCGCGGAGAAGGTGATGAGCGTCCATGCCCTGAGGGATGTTAGAAGAACTTCGGCAATCTGGGAATCTGACAGACTGCATCCCTCGCCGGGCTGCGCTCTGCCTCGCAATGGCTGGACCAACACCAGGTCCTTCGACTCGGACCAGGGTTTGTGCAGGGATGAGGTTTCTTCTTGCGATTGGGAAGAGAATCAGATCCCTCGCCGACCTCGTCGGCTCGCGATGACAAAGAGAAATTATTCTGCCGAGTGCTGATTGCTGCTACATCAGAAATTCTGTGGTGCGCTGCGCAATAGGATGCTGCAGCTCGACCAGTTCGTTCTTCACCATGTTCAGGCCGAAGACGCACTGCTCGAAATTCTCCGAGAGCCGGCGGAATAGCGGGGCCACCTTGGCATATTCGAAGCAGTCGAACTTGGAGACGATGTAATAGCTTTCCTTGCCGGCTTTCATGAGGTCGATGAAGCCTTCCAGCCGCTGCCGGCGGAGGCGCCAGTGGTTGATGCTCTCGGGAAACATTCCGGCGAAGAACAGGGTGTAGTCGCCAATGTGCTTGCGAACCTGGCGTTCGCGATCGAAGGAAGGCGCGGGCCCGTAGATGGGATCGGACTCCAGCAGCATCTCGCCCACATCATCCAGAGGGCGGTTGTAAGTGTTGCGGATTTTGTGGAGCTGCTCGAGCTCGCAAAACTCGGCCAGGATGTTGGCGACGTAATCTTTGATTTCCTGGTCACGAAGCTCAAGCTGACTGGAATAGTGGCGATCAACTAAATCGAGGAAAAACTCGCGTAAGGGGTGCCCATCGGGAATCATTTGCCTAGCCCTGAATTCGTCTCCTGCGGATTGGATGCGCGTTTCTTAATACAGTTTGATGTGGCCACACAAGTCACTTTCGTCGTTCACGAAGGTAATGTTTTCGATAGTTATGATCGGCAAAGACGATAGCGGACATGAGCACGGTTTTGCCCTTGCAAACGCTGCTGGGTGGCAGCACTGCCGAGTTGGGAGTGCCAGGAAAGGACCGCAGGCGCCACTTTAGAGTAGGGGTCCTGGGTGGGTTTGCGGGGTTCAAAACGCGAGATCCTTCGACTTCGCGGGCGCCACCTGCAAAGAACGCAGGCGATAAGAACAGGCGCCCGCTCCGCTCAGGATGACAAAGCAGGGTTACATCGCATCGCTGAATGCAGGATTGCATTTTGGCGTACTTCGGGTAATCATGCCGCGCCGCGAACCCGGCTTCGCGAATTTCCCGAAGATGAGTCGTTGATTTCTCTCCGCCAATTCGTGATGCTTGCGATATTCGCTGCGGCTGTCATGGTTCCGGCCCGGTGTTCCCAAGTTCCTGAAGTGCAAACCATCATCGCGCTGCAAGAAGACGGAACTGCGATCGTGCGCGATAAGCTCAGCGATTTGCCGCCACGCGCTACGCTCGACTGGCGCATCCCCACCAGTACATGGCATCCGGTTGGATTTAAGTTGCCCCGTTTGGTGGATGTGTTGTCGATCACCGACGGCTGGGATCACAAGCTCGATTATTCCGAACGTCACTGGCGAGACGAGCTGGAGCTGCGAATCTCGAGCCGAGGCGCTGACAGGGTTGTGATTTCTTATGCCGTCCGCAATGCGGTTCAGTTCCTGCGTGATCGGGATGAATTTTTCTGGACCGCGGCAGAGGGCTGGCGCGGAGGCCTGGAGAAACCGTCGCTCTTCCTGGTGCTGCCGAACACTGCAATCGGAGAGTTCCGTGCCCAGGGATTGCTCCGCGGGCCAGGATCAACTCAACTGGTGGCGACTGCTGCCGATGGTCCGAGAATCCAACTGGAGGCGGGGCGAGCGCTGAGTTCCCGGGAGCGCCTGGGGGTAGACGTCGTCTTCCCCAAGGGCATGATGGAGGGACCCTCGCTCGTATTGCGCCTGTTCTGGTTTATACGCGCCAATCCGATTGTCCTGTTTCCGGTGGTGGTTGCCCTGGTAATGCTGGTGCTGCGCCGGATCAAGCCCGCAGTCCCCATGGCTGCGCTGGCGGTGACGCCGCGCTATGCTCCGCCCGACGGCCTTACGCCCGCCGAAGCCGGCACGCTGATCGACGACACAGTGGATGCACGCGACATCACCGCCACCATCGTCGACCTGGGGGTTCGCGGATACATCCGCATTGAGGCGGGGAAGCCGGACGAAGAAGTTGTTTTCCACGGCAAGGACTATATTCTGCGGTCGCTGAAGCCGATTTCAGAATGGCAATCATTAGCTCCGCACGAAAAAAGCACGCTGTTCCACATCTTCTATGGCGGGCAGTGGACGAAGCTATCGAGCCTGCACCTGCGCTTCTACGAGGCGGTGCCGGCGATCCGGGCGCAAATTTTTAACCAGCTGCGCGAGAAGGGCATGTACCGGATCGATCCGAAGCGGGCGCAGCTCTATCGCCTGGGCGGCGTAGCCGCTGTTTTTATACTGCTGTGGATCGCGCAATGGTTCGGTTTGATCGCCTTGGCGGATTCCTGGGCTTGGTCAGCGCTAGTGATCATCATCTCGCTGGCGATCGCCTATTTGCTCGGGGTGAAAGTGAGTCCAAAAACATGGAAGGGCATGAAAACCTTCACCGAGCTGCGCGGCTTCCAGGAATTCATGAATACCGTGGAGAAGGACCGGCTGGAGCGCCTGCCGCATGATGTGCTGGAGAAATATCTGCCCTATGCCATGGCCCTGGGCGTGGAACATCACTGGGCGGGAGCCTTCGCGGGAATGGCGGAGCGGGCTCCGGAATGGTTCGATGCCATGACGGGAGATGCGTTCGAGCCGGCTCATCTGTCGCACAACCTGAGCTGGTTCGGGAGGATTGCCTGGGATGTTCTGAGGGCCGTGCCACGGGGAGTGCAGATGCCCAGGATGAAATTGCGATGAGCAGTCAGCATTCAGCCCTCAGCAATCAGCAGTCAGTATGCAATTGGCCACCTAGCGATTAGCAATTCGCAACCAGCATTTTTCGGTTTTCAGTTTTTGAGAGATTTTGGAAAAACTGCAGATCCCTCGTCGGGCCGCGCCCTCCTCGTGATGACAAAGAGAAGCTCTGTTGCTAAGTGCTGAATGCTGACGGCTGATTGCTAATTTCTGAACGCTGCTTTTTACTAACTGAACCCCTTGACATTGTTACCTGCCCAGTCATAATGCCCGCTGAGCTGTCTCCAGTTGCAATTCAGCTTCTCGGAAGGATCCGCAGCAACCGAAGGTCGGGGTCAATATGAGCGTGCTCCATCTTTGCGGTGAAACACCGGCAACCGTGTCGCCGGAAGCCAGTGTAGCGGACGCAATTCGCACCATGCTCGAGCGGCGTGTGGGTGCGGTAGCGGTGGTAAATCCTGACAAGACTGTGGCGGGAATCTTCACCGAACGCGATGTGCTGCGAAAATTGGCGCTGGGCGGGATCAATCCCGAGAGCAGCGCAGTTGTCGGCTACATGACGCGGGATGTGGTTACCGCGACTCCGGAGACCACACCGGGAGAAGCGCTGGCCACCATGGTGACGCATCACTTCCGTCATCTGCCGGTGGTTGATGCCAGGGGCAAACTGGTTGGAATACTTTCCATTCGCAACCTTTTGGAGTCGCGCATCGACGACCTGAGTCAGCAACTCGACTCACTGGAGACCTACCTGACTGCCGATGGCCCCGGCGGCTGACCGCTTGCAGCCTGTATAATCAGAATCTGTACTCATGACGAGAAAGTCTGCTGGGCGCGCGCCTGAAGGTGTGCGAGCGCCATCCCATTCCGCCAATATTCGATCTACTACGGTGCTTTCCGTTAGAAAGGACGGCAAAGTAGTGATGGCGGGCGACGGGCAGGTCACGCTGGGCGAGAGCGTGATCAAGCATTCCGCCCGCAAGATCCGGCGCATGTACAACGATAAGATTCTGGCGGGTTTCGCCGGCTCGACCGCCGACGCCTTTTCCCTCTTCAGCCGCTTTGAGGCCAAGCTGGATCAGTTCCACGGCAATCTGGGCCGGGCGGCGGTGGAACTGTCAAAGGACTGGCGCACCGATAAAGCGCTGCGTCACCTGGAAGCCCTGCTGCTGGTTTGCGATCAGAGTCAGACTTTTCTGCTGAGCGGGCAGGGCGACGTGATCGAGCCTGACACCGGAATCGCCGCGATCGGAAGTGGTGGCCCATACGCACTGGCCGCGGCGGAGGCCCTGGCCACGCACACCAGCCTGCCGGCGCGCACCATTGCGGAAGAGGCGATGAAGATTGCCGGCAAGATGTGCATCTACACGAATGAGCACTTCACGGTGGAGGAGCTGTAGCGAGATTGGGGTAAAACCGCAGATCCCTCGCGGCCTGACGGCCGCTCGTGATGACAACAGAAGGGACCCTCTCGGCAGGTCATTGAACCGATCATGGCTGGATATTCGGGAACGCCGTTGCTAAAGAAAATCGGGATCAAGGAACGGCAGAAGATCGTGGCTTCCCGCGCCCCGGAATCGTTCTTTCGTGAACTGGGGAAACTGCCCGATGGAACCGAAGTGCTGGCGCGAGCCAAGCCGCCGGTGGATGTGGCCGTGGCATTCGTGAAGTCCAGGGCTGATCTGAATCAGCAGTTCTCCAGGCTTGCTCCAGTTTTGGGGGCTGATGGGATGCTTTGGGTGGCCTGGCCGAAGAAGAGCTCGGGCGTTTCGACCGACCTGAATGAGAATGTAATCCGTGATATCGGGCTCCCGTTGGGGCTGGTGGACATCAAAGTGTGCGCGATCGACGAAATCTGGTCGGGATTGAAGTTCGTGATCAGGAAAGAGAAGCGGAGGAAGCGGGAGGCTGGCGGGGTGATGGGGTAGGTCGAAAAAGCAGGTCCCTCGACTGCGAAGATACGCTCGCGTGCGCGATCGATCTTCTCCGCTCGGGATGACAATTATGCTTGTGGCTGGAGCGAAGATCTGAGGAGTAGTGATGGCGATTTATTTACCTGGAACCGCGGAAGAAGAACAGCTTGCGCTGGATGAACTGACGCCGCGAGAGATTGTGTCCGAATTGGACAAGCATGTGGTGGGGCAGCACGCGGCGAAGCGCGCCGTTTCGATTGCCCTGCGCAACCGCATGCGGCGGCAGAAGCTTCCGCCCGATCTGGCGGAAGAAATCATGCCCAAGAACATCATCATGATTGGCCCGACGGGCGTGGGCAAAACTGAGATTGCACGCCGCCTGGCCAAGCTGGCCAATTCTCCCTTTCTGAAAGTGGAGGCCTCCAAGTTCACCGAGGTGGGGTACGTGGGCCGAGACGTGGAGTCGATGATTCGCGACCTGGTCGAGATTGCCATTGACATGGTTCGCGAGGAGAAGCTGGAAGACGTCTCCGACAAGGCCGAACTCAACGCTGAAGAGCGATTGCTGGATCTGCTGCTGCCTGCGGGAGTTGGCTTCACCAGCCGCGGCTCCGATGGCGGGGAATTGCTGCTGCCGGGCGAGTCGGCCTCGCGCACGCGCGAGAAGCTGCGCCAGCAGTTGCGCGAAGGCAAGCTCGACGACCGGCTCGTGGAACTCGAGGTCCGCGAGAAATCATTTCCCGCTTTCGAAATCATCTCCAACCAGGGTGTAGAGGAGATGGACGTCAACATCAAGGACATGCTGCCCAATATCTTCGGCCAGCGCACTAAGAAGCGGAAGATGAAGGTCAGCGAGGCCTTCGATTACCTGGTGCAGGAAGAGGAACAGCGCCTGATCGACATGGACCAGGTCACCCGCATCGCGGTGGAGCGAGTGGAGAACTCCGGCATCATCTTCCTGGATGAAATCGACAAGATCGCGGGACGCGAGAGCGGACACGGCCCGGATGTTTCCCGCGAAGGCGTGCAACGCGACATCCTGCCAATCGTCGAGGGCACCACGGTAAACACCCGCTACGGGATGGTTCGCACCGACCATATTCTCTTCATTGCGGCGGGCGCGTTTCACGTCTCCAAGCCCAGCGATCTGATCCCCGAGCTGCAGGGGCGCTTTCCCATTCGGGTGGAGCTGCAGTCACTGACCATCGACGACTTCATCAAGATTCTTACGGAGCCCAAGTCTTCGCTGGTGAAACAGTACACGGCGCTGCTCGAGACGGAGGGCGTGCGACTGGAATTCACCACCGAAGCGCTGGAGGAGATCGCGCGTTTTGCCTTCCGGGTGAACGAAGGCACTGAGAACATCGGTGCGCGCCGCCTGCACACGATCATGGAGCGCGTGCTCGATGAGATCAGCTTCGATGCGCCCGAGATGAAGGATAAGCAGATCACGGTGGATGCTGCGTATGTGAACCGGATGCTCGCCGACATCGTCAAGGATCAGGATCTGTCGCGATACATTTTGTAGCAGCCAGCGTTCAGCAAAATGCAAACTGCAGATCCCTCGTCGGACTGTGTCCTCCTCGTGATGACAAAGCAACAGCAGGTCCTTCGATTCGGGCCTCGTCTTGTTTACTCGGCCCTCGCTCAGGATGACAATGCGAAATTTCCAAGAGCAATGAGGACTCTGGCATTTCCGTGTACTGCATCCCTTCTGCTAGTCTGATTCACTGTTGCGAACCTGCCGCCATCCGCTGGGGATCGTAGCCGCACTGGGCTTCGTCCTTTTACTTGCCGCCTGCGGCACTCCAGGGGCACCGCAACCGCCTTCGCTGGCGGTGCCCCGCCCGGTGAGCGATCTCACGGCTACGCGCAAAGGCAATGTTGTGACTCTTTCCTGGACTCCGGCGCGCCAGACCACCGACCGCGAGAACATAAAGACGCCCGGCCCAACGGTGATTTGCCTGGGCGTGAATGAATTCCCCATGATCACTTGTCCGCAACAGGTGAGCAGCACGTCCACACAACTGGCGCGCTGGAAGAAGTCGGAACCGGTGCCCAAGGCGTACTACAACGACGCTTTGCGGGAAGAACTGCTTGAGAAATACCCGACCGGGTTTGCGATCTATGCTCTGCGCGACCAGAACTCGCATGGCCGGGATGCCGGGCTCTCGAACCAGGTTCGGGTCTCGCTGGCGCCGGCGCTGCCCGCACCGGGAGATCTGAAGGCCAAGGTTACAGGGGACGGCGTGCTGCTGGAATGGAGCGCGGTGAAAGACGCGCCCCAAATCTCCGGCATCCAGTACATCTACCGGGTTTTTCGGCGCATGGAGTCCGGTGACCGAAATAAGCCACAGCCGGAAGTGATTGTGGGGGAAGTGCCGCTGAATGCTGAGTCAGGCCCTACCTATTTAGATCACAGTGCCGAATGGGAGCAGAGGTATGAATACCGCGTGGCTGTGGTGACGATCGTCTCGCGCCCGGGCGAGCCGACCGTGGAGGTGCAGGGGAACGAGTCGGCCACAGTGCAGGCCATCGTGCACGACATTTTTCCGCCTGCCGTACCGGGCGAGTTGCAGGCGGTGTTTTCCGGCGTCGGGCAGCAGCCATTCATCGATCTGACGTGGGCCCCGGACCTGGAGGGCGATCTGGCCGGTTATAACGTTTATCGGCATGAAGCTGGAGGTGCGCCGGCGAAGATCAACACCGAACTGGTGAAAGCTCCGGCATACCGGGACCGGGAAGTGCAGCCGGGTCATACCTACTTCTATTCGGTGAGCGCGGTAGATGTGCGGGGGAATGAGAGCGGGAAATCGGAAGAGGCGAGCGAAACCGTGCCGCAGACGTGAGGGTAGCAGTCAGAAGCTAACTCGTAGCATAGCGATCATGCCAGCTTTGAGGCTTTAACTGATTCCTGTTGTTCCGACCCGTGTTCATCCGTGAAATCCGTCGCCGGTTTTGCCACGTACCTTCCTTCCTCCGTTGCCTCTACGTAAGCCCAGGGTATCTTCGGATCATGGGTGAAGATCACCAGCCACTGCTCCGGCACAGCGAATTCGTAGAAGCGCTTCTTGCTCTCGATGGTCTGGAGCGGAAACAGATCGAAGGCCATGCCCCAGGTAAGGTCGAGGTGCGCGGTAGTGGGGATCAGATCGGAGATGTAGCACGCCTTCTTTCCCCGGCTTTGGATCGTGACTGCCTGCATGTTCTGAGTGTGGCCGGGGTAAATATGCACGGAAATTCCAGGCGCGATCTCGGCATCGCCGTGCAGCAGGAGCATCTGGCGGTTCTCGACCAGGGGATTGTAGTTGTCGGCGATATAGCTGATGCGATCGCGTTCGCTGGCGTTCTGAGCGTAGCGCCACTCACCTTCCTGCACGTAGTACTTCGCCTTGGGGAAGGTGGCGACTGCCCGGTTATCGCGGTAAACCGTGTTCCAGCCACAGTGGTCGAAATGCAGGTGGGTGTTGATCACGATGTCGATTTCGTCGGGCGCAACCCCGGCCTGCCCCAGGCTGTGGAGCAGCTTCTCTTCGGTGGCGTAGATCTTCTTCATGCGCTCGGAGAGCTTGTTGCCGGCTCCGGTCTCGATCAGGATGGTCTGCTTGCCATCGCGCACGAGAACGGAGTTCATACCGGCAGAGACGCGGTTCATATCGTCGGCGGAGACTCTTTTTTGCCACAGAATTTTCGGCACCACGCCGAAGAAGGCGCCGCCGTCGAGATAGTAGGTACCGTCGGAGAGGATGGTGAGTTCGAAATCGCCCAGCGTGAGCCGATACATTGTGCCTCCGAAGCTTACGGGAAGCTTTTCATTGGATTCTAGCTGAGCGGTGGGGTGAAGGTCGGCGCGAGGAGGAAAAGCAGGTTGCTGCAGATCCCCGGTTCGGATGTAAACTATTGATATTAAAATATATTTCAAAGCTTGACAATAAGTAGCGCAACTTTTATGCTGTTATTGTCATCAAGTGAATAGCCTCCCAGAGAAGCTGGAGGCGATCCCTAAACCCAATTACTTAGATTATTTTTGTGAGGAGGTTAGAACGTATGTCGTCGATGATTACCCGCTGGGATCCATTTCGCGAATTGAGCAGCCTGCAGGAACGTGTGAATCGTCTGTTTCAGGAAACCGGTGGCCGGCAGGAGTCTTTGACCACCGGCAGCTTTGTCCCCGCCGTGGACATTTACGAGGATGACCACAACATCAAGCTGAAGATGGAAGTTCCGGGTATCGATCAGAAGGATCTGGATATCCAGGTTGAGAACAACACTCTGACAGTGAAGGGCCAGCGTAAATTCGAGAAGGAAGAGAAGGAAGAGAACTTCCATCGCATTGAACGCCACTACGGAAGCTTCTACCGCAGCTTTGCGCTGCCCAACGCGGTGGACACGGATAAGGTCAGCGCGGACTATCAGAATGGCGTGCTGAATATTGTTCTGCCCAAGCGCGCCGAGGCGACGCCGAAGCAGGTGAAGGTGAACGTGACTGCTCACAAGGAAGTCGAGAGCAAGAGCCCGGGCAAGGCAGCCTAAGCTGAGTCCAATCGGAAGTGAGGGGGAGGCGGCGCAGGCTGTCTCCCTTTTTTTGTTGGAAGGCTATTTATTTAGTAGTTCCTGGGAGACGGTTAGGAAATCCAAGCAACAACCGCGAGCTAGCTCCAGGCGAACGAGGTTTCTATGGCAATTCGTTTTGACAAATTAACGGTGAAGGCGCAGGAAGCGGTGCAGCGTGCTGCGCAGTTAGCCAGCGACAATGGCAACCCCGACCTTCTGCCTTTGCACATCCTGGCATCGCTGGTCGAAGATCCTGAAGGCATCGTGGTTCCAGTGCTGGAGAAGATCGGTGTCGGACCGCAGCAGGTGCTGTTTGAGGCCAACCAGAGAATCGAAAAGCTGCCCAAGGTTTCCGGTTCGTCCGCCCAGCCAGGTTTTTCACCGGCCGCGTCCAAGCTGCTGGATCAAGCGTTCAAGGAAGCCGACAACTTCAAGGATGAATACGTCTCCACTGAACACCTGTTGCTGGCTCTGACCAAGCTCAGTGGTGATCCCGCACAGGCCATTCTGGCCGGACAGGGTGCAACCCACGATGCCATTCTGAAGGCGCTCACCGCGGTGCGCGGCAGCCAGCGGGTGACCGATCCCAATCCCGAAGCTAAGTATCAGGCGCTGGAGCGCTACGCTCGCGACCTGACGGAGCTGGCGCGGCGGGGAAAGCTGGATCCGGTAATTGGCCGCGATGAAGAGATTCGCCGTGTGGTTCAGGTGCTATCGCGCCGGACCAAGAACAATCCGGTTTTGATTGGCGAGCCGGGTGTAGGCAAGACGGCCATCGTGGAAGGGTTGGCTCAGCGCATCGTGGCGGGGGATGTTCCCGAGGTGCTGAAGAACAAGCGAGTGATTGCACTCGATCTAGGAGCCATGCTGGCGGGAGCCAAATACCGGGGAGAATTTGAAGACCGGCTCAAGGCGGTGCTGAAGGAAATCGAGGAGTCGCAGGGGCAGATCGTTCTATTCATCGACGAGCTGCATACTTTGGTAGGGGCCGGAGCGGCGGAGGGTGCAATCGATGCCAGCAACATGCTCAAGCCCGCGCTGGCCCGAGGCGAATTGCGCGCCATCGGTGCGACCACGCTGAACGAATACCGGAAATACATCGAGAAAGATGCCGCGCTGGAGCGGCGCTTCCAGATTGTCTATGTGGGGGAGCCAAACGTTGAGGACACGATCGCCATTCTGCGCGGCCTGAAGCAGCGATATGAAGTGCATCACGGCGTGCGCATCAAGGATTCGGCGATTGTGGCCGCGGCGACGCTGTCGCATCGCTACATCTCTGACCGTTTCCTGCCGGACAAAGCTATCGATCTGATCGATGAGGCGGCGGCATCGCTTGCCATACAAATTGGCTCGGTTCCTACCGAGGTGGATCAACTGGAGCGCCGGGTTACTCAGCTGGAAATCGAGCGGCAGGCGTTGCAGAAGGAGCGCGATGCCAATTCGCGGGAGCGGCTGGCGGCTGTCGAAAAGGAGCTGGCGGGGTTGCGCGAGCAGATCAATGCGCTACGCGCCCGCTGGGAGCAAGAGAAAAAGAGCATTAACCGGGTGCGCGAGTTGAAGGAGAGAATCGAGCAGCTGGAAATGGATCAGCAGACGGCGGCGCGCAAGGGCGATTACACCCGCGCTTCCCAGATTCAGTACGGCGAGTTGCCCAAGCTCAAGGCAGAGCTGGAACGGCTGAGCGCGGAGATGGACGTGAAGGGCTCAGGCACGCGCATGCTGAAGGAAGAGGTGGACGAGGAAGACGTCGCCCGCATCGTGTCCAAGTGGACGGGTATTCCGGTCTCGAAGATGCTGGAGGGTGAGGTCAAGAAGCTGGTCAGCATGGAGGACCGGCTGCGGCAGCGCGTCATCGGGCAGGATCAGGCGCTTGAGCGGGTAGCTAATGCGGTGCGGCGTTCGCGCGCCGGGTTGAGCGATCCCAAGCGGCCGATCGGGTCATTTATATTTCTGGGTCCAACTGGGGTCGGCAAGACCGAACTGGCTCGCGCCCTGGCGGAGTTTCTCTTCGACGATGAGCACAACCTGGTGCGCATCGACATGTCCGAGTACATGGAGAAGCACGCGGTGGCGCGGCTGATCGGAGCGCCCCCGGGCTATGTGGGATACGACGAGGGCGGTCAGCTCACGGAAGCGGTGCGCCGCCGGCCGTATTCGGTGGTGCTGTTCGATGAGATCGAGAAGGCGCATCCCGACGTGTTCAATGTGCTGCTCCAAGTGATGGACGATGGGCGGCTCACCGATGGCCGTGGCCGGACGGTGGATTTCCGCAACACCGTCATCATCATGACCTCAAACATCGGAGCCAGTTACCTGCAGGCGGACAATCTGCGGACTCCAGAGGCGTTTGAGCGAGCGCGGCAGCAGGTGCTGCAGGCGGTTCAGGCGCACTTCAAGCCCGAGTTCCTGAACCGGGTCGATGACATGATCATCTTCAATCCGCTGGGACGGGAGCAGCTGGAGAAGATCATCGACCTGCGGCTGGAAGACCTGCGGCGGCTGTTGGCGGATCGCCGGATCACGCTGGAGCTGACCGAGGCGGCCAAGGACCTCATCTTCGCGCAGGGTTACGACGTGGCTTATGGTGCCCGGCCTCTAAAGCGCGCCATTCAGAAGCTGGTGCAGGATCCGCTGGCGTTGAAGATCCTGGATGGCGAAGTGCTGCACGGCGACCAGGTGGTGGTCGATACCGATAAAGCGCGCGAAGGGCTGATGTTTACGGTCAAGCGCCGGGCGGCGGCTGAGAAAGAGAAGCCTGCGAAGGAAGTGGCGGGGGCGGGGCGGAGGTGAATCCAGCGTCGATGAAAATCCCCACCCTATCGCTCCAAGAAACGGATGCTACAAGGGGTGGGCAATCCTTGCTGACTGGTTCTGTCCCAACCTCCATCGTCCAACGGAGAGAACTGGTTAGAAGACAGAACCGCAAGGTCTTTCGACTCGGGCCGGGGTTGGTGTACCCAGCCCTCGCTCAAGATGACACATGTGAACATTCAGGCTGTAGATAGAACTAACCGTAGCTTAGTGCTGATTGCTGACTGCCGAGTGCTCCCTCGTTGACACTCCCTCCCACTGCGGCTACCCTTAAGGGTGACGTTTTGCCCCCGCCGTCATCTAATTCTCTGATGGTCATGAAGTTACTACGTCAATTCGTGCGCCTGCTGGCTATGGCGCAGCTTCTGCCAGCCCTGGAAAGTGGAGAGGAGACCCTCGTCGGTGGCCAAGCCGTGCTGGAGGGCGTGATGATGCGCTCGCCGCATGCCTGGGGGATTGCCGTCCGCAAGAGCAATGGGCAAGTCATGTCGCACTCAGAGCTGCTGGACCGCCCCTCGGAGAAGCACAAATGGATGGGATGGCCGGTGGTGCGCGGCGTAGTCACGCTGGGTCAGGCGATGGCGCTGGGTTTCCGCGCCTTGCGTTATTCGGCCAATGTGGCGCTGGACGAGATGCCGGTCAATGAAGAGGGCAAAACCATTCAGCTCAGCGGATGGATGGTGGCCGCCAACGCAATTCTGTCAGTGGCGTTTTTCATTTTCATGTACAAGTTCCTTCCGCTGGTGGCGGCCACGGAGCTGAAGCGGGTTTCGCCCGCGTTCGGCAACCAGATCGTGTTTAACCTGGTGGATGGCGCCATCCGCATCGGACTTTTTCTGCTGTTCATCTGGGCAACGTCTCTTTGGGGCGATATCCGGCGCGTGTATCAATATCATGGCGCCGAGCACAAGACCGTGTTCGCCTTCGAGGCCCATGATCCCATGGAGGTGGAAGCGATCCAGAAGTATTCGACCTTCCATCCCCGCTGCGGCACCAGTTTCCTGATGACGGTGATGCTGATCTCGATTTTGATCTACACCCTCGTTCCGGTGACGACTTTCTGGGCGCGGTTTGGGATCCGCATTGCGCTGCTGCCGGTGATCGCGGGAATTTCCTATGAGATCATCCGTTTCGCGGCCAAGCACCGGGGTTCGCTGTTTGCCATCATGACGGCTCCTGGCCTGTGGCTGCAGCGAATCACCACCCAGCCGCCTGATAACTCTCAGGTGGAGTGCGCCATGGTTGCCCTCGATCAGGCGATGGAGTTGGAAGCCCAGCGCGGCGGCCAGTTGGTACTTGCCTAGGGGCGCCGCCCCTGAAAATCAGCAATTAGCAATCAGCAATTAGCAACCACAAGGTCCTTCCACTCGGGCCGGGGGGTTATGCCCGGCCCTCGCTCAGGATGACAAATATATGTTCGAGAGATTGGAACAAATCGAAGCCAAATATGAAGAGCTGACGCGGGCGTTGGCGTCGCCGGAGATCGTGTCGGACTCAGCGAAATATCAGAAAACCGCCAAGGCGCACAGCGAGCTGATGCCGGTGGTCGAAAAATACCGCGAATATAAGGATCTCAAGAGGGGCATCGCGGAAAGCAAGCAGATGATCGAAGAGGAATCGGACGCGGAGTTGCTGGCCTACGCGCAGGAGGAACTGACGCGCCTGGAAGAGCGGGAGGCCAAAGTCGAGGAGGAACTCAAGCTGCTGCTGATCCCCAAGGATCCGAATGACGAGCGCAACGTAGTGCTGGAGATTCGCGCCGGAACCGGCGGCGACGAGGCGTCGCTGTTCGCGGCGGAGATGTTCCGCATGTACACGCGCTTTGCCGAGTCGCGGCGCTGGAGGGTGGAAGTGCTGTCAACTTCCGAATCAGGGGTGGGTGGGCTGAAGGAAGTGATTGCCCTGGTCGAAGGCGCGGGCGCGTATTCGCGGCTGAAGTACGAAGGCGGGGTGCATCGGGTGCAGCGCGTGCCGGAAACCGAGCAGCAGGGGCGAGTCCATACTTCTACTGTAACGGTGGCGGTGATGCCGGAAGCGGAGGATGTGGACATCAAGATCGATCCCAAGGACATCCGCATCGATACGTTCTGCTCATCCGGACCAGGTGGGCAATCGGTGAATACGACTTATTCAGCGGTTCGCATCACGCATTTGCCCACGAACACTGTTGTAAGCTGCCAGGACGAGAAGTCGCAGATCAAGAACCGCGAGAAGGCGATGCGTGTGCTGCGGTCGCGCCTGTACGAAGTGGAACAGCAGAAGCAGCAGGAAGCACTGGCCAAGGAGCGGCGGTCGATGGTGGGATCAGGGGATCGCAGCGAGAAGATACGCACCTATAACTTCCCGCAGAATCGCGTGACTGATCACCGCATTGGCTTGACCCTGCACCAGTTGAGCGAGGTCATGGACGGCAAGCTGCAGCCGGTTATTGATGCCCTGACCACGCACTATCAGGCCGAGAAGCTGAAGCAGGAAGCAGGAGCGATGGCGTAAGAGAGCAGTCAACAGTAAGCTCTCTGCAGTAGAAATCCCACCTTAGCCAAAAGAGGGCTAGGGTGGGGCACCCAGCCTGTTCTAAACTCTGCGCGCGGCAAAGCAATCGCCCCTGCAATATGGCCGTGACCATCCAGCAAGCACTCCAGGATGCGGTGGCCAAACTCACCGCCCATGACGT
Source organism: Terriglobales bacterium (assembly GCA_035624455.1). Taxonomy (NCBI): domain Bacteria; kingdom Pseudomonadati; phylum Acidobacteriota; class Terriglobia; order Terriglobales; species Terriglobales bacterium. Next base: position 6,696 of record DASPRM010000013.1, on the reverse strand, counting down.
GGGTTCGCCGCGCATGAACGCCGAACTGCTGCTGATGTTTGTACTGGGAGGCGATCGTGCTTTTCTTTTTGGCCATTCCGACCGAGAACTTACGTCGGAGGAAGAATCGCGCTACGAGGAAGTGATTGCCGAGCGCGCAACAGGTGTGCCGGCGCAGTACATCACCGGACATCAGGAGTTCTGGGGTTTGGACTTTCTGGTTACGCCTGCGGTTCTGATTCCGCGTCCGGAAACCGAGCATGTGGTGGAGACCGCGCTGGAGTTGGTGCGGACGATTGAGCGTCCGCGGATCGTGGACGTGGGCACCGGATCAGGCTGCATCGCCCTGGCCCTGGCGAATGAGCTGCCAAGGGCGGAGATCAGCGCGCTCGATGTGTCTGAGGAGGCCCTGGAGGTTGCCAAGGCTAACGCTGCAAGGTTGCAGCTAGACCGCCGGGTCCGGTTCCAGCAGAACGACCTGCTGGCGGGCTTCCCGGCGGATCATTTCGACCTGGTGGTCTCGAATCCGCCATACGTGGGCGAGCGGGAATCCGACAAAGTGCAGGCCGAGGTGCGCAAGTTCGAGCCTAAGGTGGCGGTTTTCGCGGGAGCGGAAGGAATGGATGTAATTCGGCGTCTGCTGCCGCAAGCGCACGATGTGCTTAAGCCAGAAGGGTGGCTGCTGGCGGAAATTGGCTTCTCACAATCGGCGATGGTGGCGCGCCTGGCCGGCCACTGGAGTGAATTGAAGTTCGTCAACGACCTGCAGGGGATACCGAGGGTGCTGACGGCGAAGAAGTGAGGGAATGATGCAGTGCTGCGTGAAGACCCCACCCTTACGCCCAAAAGCGGGGCTAGAGGGTGGGGCACCCTCAGCAAAGCGGTTTAAAGTGGGCACCCTCAAGATTTTTGGGTCAGCAAAGGAAAGCCAGCCTCGGGATGACAAGGGAACTGTAATCAGTGGATGGTGGCGCGGGTGCGCTGCAGTTCGCGGTAGGCTTCGCTCTTGGAGATACCGAATTCGCGGGCCACGCGCTTAAGGGCGGACTTCTCGTCGAGCTTTTCCGCCTCCATCACAGCTTGCAGCCGCTCGTGGATGCTTTCCTTCTTTACGGGCATTTGTTCGTGCGCACCATTTTCGTCGGGCTTAGAAATCAGCAGGGTGATCTCACCCTTGAGCTCGCGCGACTGCGCCTCCTCGAGCACCGTCTGCGCACGTCCACGCAGGAATTCTTCGTGAATCTTGGTGACCTCGCGGGCCAGGACCACATGGCGAGCCGGGCCGAGCACCTCGACGATGTCTTTGAGCGTATCGAGAATGCGATGCGGGGCCTCATAAAAAATCTGGGTGCGGGAGAGATCCTTGATGGATTCCAGGGCCTTGCGGCGCTCTCCAGTCTTGTGCGGCAAGAACCCACCGAAGCGGAAGGACTCGCCGGGTAACCCGCTGGCAACCAGAGCCGCCAGGAAGGCGGAGGCCCCGGGTATAGGAATAACTGGAATGTGGTGGCGAATGGCGAGGGAAATCAGGCGAAAGCCGGGATCGGAGATCCCTGGCATGCCGGCGTCGGTGACCAGGGCGATGCTGGCGCCATTTTCCAGATCAACAATGAGCTCCGGGGCCCGGGTCATTTCATTATGTTCGTGGTAGCTGACGGTCGGGGTACGAATTTCGTAGTGATTGAGGAGCTTCTGCGTCTGGCGGGTATCTTCGCAGGCGATGCGGTCCACTTCGCGCAGCACGCGGAGAGCGCGCAGGGTGATGTCCTCCAGGTTGCCGATGGGCGTGCCTACCACGTACAGCGCCGGACCACGTGGAGCTGATGTTGCCGACGGTGGCTGGGCGTTGTTTTCCCGCTTTACTGCCATACGCAAAGTTTAGCACTTGCTGCCCGGGCGGGAGGCAAGTTCCAATGCGCTGGCCCCGGCTGGTTAATTGACCCTTCCGGGGCTGCGACTTACAATCGCGGCGGGCATCTAACTATCCGGAATTCAGATATTAAGGAGCGCTAAGGCGTGCCGCTGTACGAGTACCGATGTCGGAAATGTCAGCATGTTTTTGAAAAGATCCAGAAGTTCTCCGATCCGCCCGTGGCGGAGTGTCCGAAATGTGGAGGGAAGGTGGAGCAGCTGCTCTCCCCGCCGGCAATTCAGTTCAAGGGCGGCGGATGGTATGTGACCGACTACGCGAAAAAGGGGGGAGCGTCTTCGAGCAGCAGCGACGGGAAAAGCGGAGGCGAATCCACGTCGGGATCAGCGGATTCCAAATCAGAGGCCAAGCCTAAGAGCGAGAGTAAGACCTCCAAAAAGCCAGGCAAAGAAAAGTAGGTCGGAAGTCGGAAGTCAGCAATCAGCGATCAGCAATCAGCCGAATCGAGTGTTAACTGCAGATCCCTCGGCCGCCCTCCGGCGGCCTCGTGATGACAAACAAATCCAGGATCTCTCGACTCGAACTGGAGCAGATCTGTTACGCGCGAACAGCCCTGACGTCCAGATATTCGGCTTCGACAGCCACTGTCCCATCTGTGGCCAGGTTGTGTTCCGTCCACAAGGCTTCCATCTGCGAAGCGAGTTCCGCCTGACCTGTGGGGTCGAGCCTGGCGAAGGCCGCCTGCGTCGGACCGAAGTGTTGCCGGAAGAAAGCCACCACTTCTTTGGGACCAAAAGGATAACGGAAGGCCGTCTTGTGCCTGGTCATGCTCAATTTGGACGTCCCGCCGGAGAGCCGCTGCTCAACCGTAGCCTCGTCTCCCCAGAGAGTGGGGGCGGGGACGCCTGGAGGAGGAGGCACCATTTTGGAAGTAAGCTGGAAGCTCTTGCCCACGAAGCCCTGGGGAGTCCAATTCGCCATGGCGATATGCCCGCCAGGCTGGCAGGCGCGAATAAGTTCCGCGGCCACGCGCTCTGGCCGGGGAGCGAACATGGCGCCGAACATGGAGAGCACGATATCGAATTCGTGATCGCCCTGGGGAAGGTCCTCGGCATCACCTTCCTGAAAATGAATGTTCAGTTGTTCGGACGCGGCGCGTTTGCGCGCTTGTTCCAGCAGATTTGGGGCGATATCCACGCCGGTGACCTGGGCGCCAGCCCGAGCGGCTGGAATCGCAGTGTTTCCCGTTCCGCAGGCTACGTCGAGAACGCGAGTGCCAGACTGAATGGGAGTGCGAGATATGAAGTTTTCCCCGGCTTCGACGGTGAACATGGCGATCCGGCCGAAGTCGCCGGCCATCCAGGTTGCCTTCAAAATGGACTTCAAATGCGTGAAATCAGCGGATGCAGTTGCCATGAATTCTCTTCCTGTAAGTTAGCAGATGGTATCTGCGGAGATAGGATTCAACAATTGGGGGGACAATCAGCAGTCAGCACTGAGCAGTCAGCTATTGGCACGTAAAGTTTCTGGTAAGGCTGAGGTGCTGATTGCTGAGTGCTAAATAAACCAGGCTGCGCCGGGATTCGACGCAGCCTGTGTCGTACAATGCAGCCTCAGCAAACCTGATCTCAGCGCGGTGCGAGCCTAGCTGAGAAAGAACTCCTTCACCAGTTGCCGCCAGTCCTGGTCGGGGATGGATGAAGCAATGTCATCCATGGCCACGCCACCATCTTGAGCCAGCGCTCCCAATGCGGCTGGCATGTGGCGCTGCAGCCGAGTGGCTGCTTCTTCCGTCCACCAGCGCGCGAGTGCGCCGCCGAGCAGGTTCTTGAAGTTGGTCTTGGCGTCAGGCGACTGCACCGTCACCAGCCAGCCTTCGCCGTAGGGATCTTTGCTCGCCAATCCCGGATTTGTGAGGGCGGCTTCGTTGATGTCAGCCACACTGCCTTCGATCGGGGAAAGCATTTCCACTTTCTGGCCATCGCGATGCACGGTCCAGATCTTCTGACCCTGACGGACCCACTGTCCGCGCTGCGGCAGGGAGAGGTGATCGATCTTGCCGGCCAATTTGGAAGCAAAGTCATCCATGCCGATGCGCACCAGCGTGGGGCTCTCATTGAGCGCCCAGGTGTGGCCGGGGTGATAGCGCAAATTATCCGGCACACGGAAACCACCAACCAGCGCGGGCTGCAGGCGTGGTTCAGGAAGCGCTTCGGTTACGCGCGCTGCGGGCTGTGCCGCCAGTTGTGCAGCCGGCTTCTTGCTGAAGAAATGATCAATGAGTAAGAAAACTACGAACGTACTGAGCACCATAATGACGGTCATGATGGGTCTCCTCTGGCTCGCCTGCTGAGGCAGCTTGCCACCTTTTGTTAAAGCAACTGCTGTGCCAGAGTGTGTCTTTGAGCTGGAAAGGTGAGGAGATCGTTTCAATCGATTGATTCGGCGATAGCTTGGGAGCAGAGCAAGAAATTGGAGCAGGAGGAGGTGCTGAATTATCGATCAGCAAATTGTTGAGCAATGCAACAGTGATTTGGGAACGATTCAGGTGCGGATGAGAAGCTTTGATGCAATTTCAATGGGTTAGCAGCGCACCAGGAGCTGATTGATTATTCATCAGGCGATGATGAACTTCTCAGCGACGCCGCAAGAATCAGAGCGTGAAATGCTGCTGAATATTTATTCGGCAAATAAAAAATTTGAATTTCCCTTCCCGCGGCTTTGCCTGTATCAAAGAAACACCCTGGCACGCGGGTTCCCCGGGGGCCCCCAATTAAGCTGGCGAGTTGATTGGTGGTTCATGAACCCGGAGCGACGGGGAGGAGAGCACGATGGCCCTGGACTGGCACTCTCTGGTGTTAATGGCGGCGGTTCTATTGCTGCTGGTGAGCAGGCGGAAGAATCGCTTTTGGCAGGGCGGGAGATTTTGAAAAAGAGTTATTCGCTCGAAGTAAACGGGCTCTGATCGCAGTCATAACGGTCGTCTTACGCTGAATGATATTTAGGTGAGGGCTGGGGTATCCCGCGCGGGGTGCCCCGTTTTTTTTTTGGGGGGGGAGGGGTAGCGGCTACTGTGGCGCCACACCCTGCACTACGATCGCCAGCGGATAGTCAGCGCCGGTGGCGGTTTTCGTTTTGGCGGCGAAGACGACATAGTCATCCGCGGTGCGAGTGACGGAGGGAAGCAGAGCACCAGCGGCGACCATGCTGAAAACGGCGGGATGCGCGGTTCCCGAGGCTCGCAGGCCCAGGCGGACAAGCTCCGCCTCAGTGAAGGTCCTGGCAGGATCAGGATCGGATGCTAAGGGCACCAGGAGAACGAAGTCGCGAGCTGGGGCCACGCCGAGGTGGTTGCCGTCGTTGGGAAGCAGGGCGTAGCGCATAGAATAGAGACCGGCTCTGATTTCCTGGCCGCGAAAATCAGAAGCCTGGTTGGGAAAGCGAATCACGCCAATGAACTCCGACTCGGAGAGATCGGCGTAGTTGGCTCCGTCAATCATTTTTTTGGCGACCGGGAGGTCTTTTCGCAGCCATAGGTCGCATAACGGCGCTCCACCTGAGCTGGCCCGGTATCCCTGAGGCTCGAGAACGGCGACGATCGCGGCGGAGGCAGCGGGATCGGACAAGGCTGCAACTGGTTCGACCTTTTCCGGGGCGAGGGTGAGAGCGAGGAAGAGGAATAAGAGCATGGGGGCGTAGTCTGGCAGATTGGGAGTGCAGCGGTCAGTGACGGGTGAAAGAATCCATGCGGGCTGCATTGCAAACTACGTCTGGAGCATCAACTGCTCGCATAATGGATTGTAAAGTCAAGAAAATATTTTCTGTGGCGCTTGACATCCTAAGTCTTTGCATTTACAGTAGTTATGGTGTTGCAATATGCGAGATGTAACCGAGGGCTGAACCCCGCCGTTACTTCCTATCATCCTGAGCTGTGCTAGCATCTATCGTCCTAGCTGGGAGCCATGTCAAACAGATTAACATCTGACTTTCTTATCGCGGAGCCTTCCTTCATCTCCGGTGTTGGCCGCTTGCTGGACTGGTATGGATTGTATGACGTGTACAACGCCAGCCAAAATGGTCGCGAAGCGGACACTAAGGCCATGTTTGCCGATTGGTATATCGTGGGTCAGGATATTAAGGACGCCATGATGGAATTCGAGTCAGATCAGCTTGTAAAATAAGCCCCATCAAACGTGGGCAAAAAACACCGCAATCGAGGCGCAATGGTCCCTTCAGCAGAAATGCGCATCCAAACAGCGATGCGTTTTTCTGGCGGGCCCCTGCCTCCACCTGAAGCCCTAGAGAAATATAACCAAGTCTTGCCAGGAGCAGCTGAGCGCATACTTGCCATGGCGGAAAGCCAACAAGCTCATAGACAGCATTTGGAAAAGCACGTCATAGAATCAAATGTGTCTGCCCAGACGAGAGGAACTTGGCTTGGGTTCTTTGTAGCGATGACTGTGATTGTTGGTGGAATCTGGTTAATCCACGATGGCAAAAACACAGCTGGACTGGCATCGGTTCTAACTGCATTGGGTGCTCTTGTGGGTGTATTCGTCTACTCGAAATATGAGCAAAAGAAAGAACTCGACAAAAAAACCGAAGCACTAGCGACAGCCGCCGAACGTGCTGGCGGTGCATGATGGCATGAACGCTTAATTAGGACCCTATCGGCTACGGGCAGTTTCGTTGACTTATCCGCCTGCTTAAGCTAGTCTAAAACCTTTGCGGTTCCGCAGTCGTCCGCCCCGAGTGTGTCTCTCTCAGCGAAGGGGCTAAGTCAGCGGTTCTTCTAGCGTTAATCATCTTGGGAGATTGAGATGTCTACTTATTTCCCCAAAGAGGGG